>PKTV01000379.1 GCA_002868985.1 Desulfobacteraceae bacterium
GCCGATGGCGCCCGAAGGGCTTCGTTTTGAATTGTCGAGACCCGATTCCTGGTAAGCCTGGGCGGAAAGCTTCAAAAAGTTAAAATCATAATGGTCGCCGTATTTTTTAAAAAGGCCGGTCAAATGATTTAACTTTTTACGTTCTGTTTCGGTCACCGGATTTTTAATCCATTTTGAATCTTTATAATATCTTTTGAAGAGAATGTTACCCAAAAGGGTCCCTTTTTTATTCTTTTGGATAAAGTCATTTAAGTTTGACAGGAGCGCTTGATTTTCTTTGCGTACCGCCCACGCAATATTACCATCGGAGTTTATCTTGAGGTCTTTTCGAATCACAATATCCGGCAACACTTGAGACCATGCTTCGGCTTCGTGATGATCGGCCACCGTGATATCTAAAACCCCTGCATTGACCAGTTCCAGAATGTCTTCGGTTACAATGTACTCCTGTGATTCTTTGATGATGACCGGCGGTCTTTTCAGCGTTTTCAATGTGTTGTTAAAAGCCTTAAGGTGTGTCAGATAAGAGCTTCCTTGACGGACATAAACCAATTTATTGGACAAATCCTCAACAGACTGCACATCTTTGACCTTCTTGTTCAAAATCACAATTTCATGGACTTTGGGGATATACGGTTTCGTGAAGTTCACGATTTTTTGCCTTTCAGGCGTAATGGTTAGACTTGCTGCGGCAATATCGCCACGTCCATTGTTCAAGGCCTGAAAGAGTTGATTGAACGGCACGGGTACGAAGATCATTTTAGTTTTGGCGTATCTGCTTTTTTCTTTTTTATTTAAAAATTTTTCATAGGCCTTCATCAACTCATATTCAAATCCCTGGGGCTTGCCTTGATTAAAAAAATAATTCGTTTTGCAGTAGCTGACCAGGACCCGGATGATTCTTCTTGCGCGGATCTCGTCGAGGTCTCCTTTAAACGGTTCTTTGATGCGATTGAGTATGGCCTGTTCGTCTGTTATGGTCGGCAATGATTTTTGAGCGGCAAACCCGGGGCTTGAAATTAAAAGAAATGACAGGGCAGAAACAATTAAGGTCCCTGTTCGAGCGTATGTGCGGGTCTTCTTCAACTAAACCACCTCCTGTTCAGAGTTAAATGGTTTGCCGATCTTACCGCATCTACTGCGTTAGATGCCGTCCCGCATAGTTGACTATAGCGGAAAGACATCTTCCTTATATCTGCGGCAACCTCGACAATCGCTCAATTTAGGCTGAGGAGATTGTAATTTTTACAACTGTCTCGAAAGAATCCATTCTGTCGAGCGAAATCTCTGAAAAGCTTAAGATACTTGTTTAAGATATGTCCAACCGGCTATATTTGCAACGTTTGTTTGTTAAAATATCTACAAGAGGATGCCAGAATGCCTTTTTCATTGTTTGTAAAACGTTTTTTTGATACATTCAAAACTTGCCATTCGGTCACAAACGGGCAGGCCCTAAACTTTTCATGGAGGTCAATATGGAACTTCGCATTCTCGGCACTTCCGATATTAAAATATCCCCGATCATTATGGGAACATGGCAAGCCGGCAAGGACATGTGGGTGGGAATCGATGATACCGTATCGATACGGGCGATAAAAGCGGCATATGATGCGGGTATCACGACATTCGATACGGCAGAGGTCTATGGTAACGGCCATTCGGAAAAAATCGTCGGAAATGCCCTTCAGAATGTGCGTGACAGGGTCGTGATTGCCACCAAGGTATTTTCAAATCATCTGCAATACAAAAAGGTCATCGATGCATGTCATGGATCGTTAAAAAATCTTAACACCGATTATATAGATCTCTATCAGATCCATTGGCCTCCGGGTTCCTTTGGTGCCAAAAAAGTCCCTTTGGAAGAAACCATGCGCGCCATGACCGACTTGAAAACACAGGGTAAAATTCGCGCCATCGGTGTTTCCAATTTCTCCCGATCACAGCTGGAAGACGCTGCAACATACGGAAGAATCGACAGCCTCCAGCCGCCCTATTCGTTGTTTTGGCGCAAGGTTGAGACAGATGCCATGCCGTATTGTCTTGAGAACAATATCACTTTGCTTGCGTATTCTTCCATGGCCCAGGGGCTGTTGACCGGAAAATTCGGCCCGGACCATACATTTGCCAAAGGTGACCACCGTTTCAGAAACAAACTGTTTCAGCCTGAAAATTATGAGCGGGTCCAAAAGGCATTGGACAGACTCCGTCCTATTGCAACGGCGAATCATATTGTTCTGGCGCAACTGGCTCTGGCCTGGGTCATTTCCCAACCCGGAACATGTGCCATCGCCGGTGCCCGTAATCCCGAGCAGGCCGTTCAAAATGCCGCGGCTGCAAATGTTCGCTTGTCTGAAGAAGATATAGAGGCCATCGATGACATCGGAAAAATGGTCACCGATCAATTGGATGACAATCCGGTGATGTGGGAATGGTAAGACCCTTTGTGTTTTTGAACAGGAATACGATTAGGGATTAAGGGAGAAAGAGCGAAGAAAAGAGATCAGAAGTCAGAGGGCAGAAATCAGAGGTCAGTAGTCAGAAGGCAAGGGGTTAGGATTAAGGATTGAAGGATTAAGGGGAAAGGGCGGAAACTCAGAAGGTGAAAACCAGAGGACGGAGATCAGAAGTCGGAGGTGAGTCAGCCACAAGGATCGGCGGATAAAAAGTCAGAGGTCAGAACTGTGAACAGTGAATCCACCACACTGATAGGTGGACAAGCCTTGATGAGAACTTTCTAAAAAGATGAAATATTGTAATCAATGCGGTTCAAAATTGGAATATCGAATCCCTGAAGGTGACGATCGGTTGCGTTTTATCTGCGATGCCTGTCAGACCATCCATTATCAAAACCCCAAGTTGGTAGTGGGGTGTATCCCCGTATGGAAGGACCGCATTTTATTGTGCCGGCGTTCCATCGAGCCGCGATACGGCAAGTGGACCATTCCGGCAGGATTTTTTGAACAGGGCGAGACGGTGGAAGCGGGGGCAAAACGGGAACTCTATGAGGAAGCCCGTGCATCCGTCGAATTTCTCGAACCCTATGCCCTCTACAATATTCCTTTTATCAGCCAGGTCTATCTTATATTTCGGGGTCCGTTGAAGGATAAAAATTTTAGAGCAGGGTACGAGAGCTTAGAGACCCTGCTGTTCAGGGAAGATGAGATTCCATGGAATGATCTGGCGTTTACCGTGGTAAGGGAAGTCCTTTGCCGATATTACAAGGATGGTTTAACAGGTGTCTTTCCCTTTTACATGGAGGATATCCTGCCGGATGGGAACAAGCCCTGAAGTAACAATTTAACTTTAAAAGGAGGTTGCCATGCTGTGTAGTTTTTCAACTTTGGACAATACCAATCTGGAAGCCATTCAGGCCCTGGAAAAAGAACTCGGCAAGATGTTGTTGTCTTTTTCCTGTCATGATATTGAGCCGGAAGTCATCGACGATGAAGCGCTTTCAAAAATCAGTGAGCTGGAAAAAAAGCTCGGGGTCGTTTTGGTGGCCGTAAAATAGAAAACACCCGGTGAGTCTCCTGCATAGCTGAAAGGGGTAACTTGATGAATCGCCGATATATCCGCTGGATTGTTCTGGTCCTGGTCATTGCAGCTAGCGCCGTTATTGTATGGTATTTCACCCGATCCAAGCCTGTCGAAGTTGTCGTCAAGCCCGTGGACAGCGGCATTGTGGAACGGACCGTGGCAAATACACGTGCGGGAACCGTAAAAGCCTGCCGGAGGGCCAAGCTCTCTCCAAGTGTCGGAGGTCAAATTGCAAAACTGAGTATCCGCGAGGGAGACACGGTAAAAGAAGGAACCCTTCTTCTCGAAATCTGGAACCAGGATCTGGTTGCTCAGGTTCAACTGGCCCAAAGCGAAGCCGAGGCTGCGAGGGCACGTGCAAGGGCGGCATGTTTGAAGGCCGAGGTCTCCCAGCGGGAAGCCAACCGTCTTGTAAAGCTTTACGATAAGAAAGTCGCTTCGGAAGAAAGAACAGACAAAGCCGTGACCGATGCCAAAGCCCTCAGTGCGGATTGCAAAGCGGCAAGGGCATCCGTGCTTATGAGCGAAGCCAGTATCGGCGTGGTCAAAGCAAACCTGGCCCGTACCCGCCTTATCGCCCCTTTTGACGGAGTTGTCGCGGAAATCAACGGAGAGCTGAGCGAATTCGTAACGCCATCGCCCATCGGCATTGCCACGCCGCCGGTGGTGGACCTTATCGACAACACCTGCTTTTATATTACGGCACCCATCGATGAAGTCGATGTTCCTAAAATTGCACCCGGTATGACGGCCCGGGTGAGTCTGGACGCCTTCGGTGATCACCGCTTTTCCGGCAAGGTCCGCCGGATTGCGCCCTATGTGCTGGATCGTGAAAAGCAGGCCCGCACCGTGGACGTGGAGGTTGAGTTCACCATGCCCGAAGACATCCGGAAGATGCTGGCGGGCTACAGCGCGGATGTCGAAATCATACTGGATGTTCAGCAAAACACGCTGCGCATCCCCACCGCAGCGGTTTTGGATGGGGATCGCGTATTTGTTTATCTGCCCGGCGATAAAAAGATCAACGCACGCACTTTCAAAAGCGGAATTTCCAATTGGTACTATACCGAGGTCATTTCCGGCCTGAAGCCGGACGAACTGGTGGTGATCAATGTGGATGGCGCTGGAATGAAAGACAATGCGACCGCTGTTATATCCAAAGAGGAGTGATGATTCATTTAGCCGGTATCGAGAGGACATTTCTGGTGGGTGACGAAACGGTTCATGCACTCAGCAGCGTAGACTTCACGGTTCGTCAAGGGGAATATGTCGCCATCATGGGCCCTTCGGGATCAGGCAAATCGACCCTTCTCAATATTATCGGGCTTTTGGACAGACCGGACAAGGGGATCTA
>PKTV01000145.1 GCA_002868985.1 Desulfobacteraceae bacterium
AGGCGTACGTCTGTACGCCGCAGCCGGAAACCCGCGGAGAACGCCGAGCAGGACAAAAAAAGCCATTTATGGATGGACACTAATTATACCTGAAGCAGTAATGTTTCCAAAAAGCTAAGGTGCTACGACAAAACTTGAAAATCGCATTTATCCATTACCATCTCAAAACCGGCGGTGTTACCACCGTTTTAAGGCAGCAGGTCGAATCTCTATTAGACACATGTGATCTGTTGGTCCTTTCAGGAGACCCTCCCGAATCACCCTTTCCCTGCGATGTTGTACACATCCCCGGACTCGCTTATGACATTTCCGGCCGAAATCGGATGGAACCCGAAAGCGTAGCAACCGCCATTATTGAGGCCATCCACTTAAAATGGAACAACGGATGCGACCTTGTGCACGTCCACAACCCAACACTTAAAAAAAACGCAAATTTTTTAAAAATTCTTAACGTGCTTAAAGAGAGAGATCTCAAGCTCTTTTTGCAGATCCATGATTTTGCAGAAGATGGGCGTCCTTTGTCCTACTTTGCTGAAGAAGAGTATATCCAGAATTGCCATTACGGTGTCATTAACTCAAGAGACTATAACATTTTGCTTAAAACAGGATTAAAAAAAGAAGGCCTGCATAAAATTTACAACACCATAACACCCTTTCATTTCAATGCTAAAGACGCAACCTTAAAAAGTTACGTTTTGTATCCGGTTCGGGCTATCCGCAGAAAAAATATCGGAGAAGCCATCCTGTTGTCTTTGTTTTTCAAAAAGAGCGCACCCCTTGTCATTACACTCCCACCCAATAGCCCGGCAGACATGAATAGCTACGAAAACTGGAAAACATTTGTAAAAGAAAATAAGCTGAATGTCATATTTGAAGCAGGCTTAACCCATGAATTTTTTGATCTTGTTTTATCCTCAGATTTTCTTATCACAACGAGCATTACCGAAGGGTTCGGTTTTTCTTTTCTTGAACCATGGACCGCTAAAAAATATCTCTGGGGCCGAAAACTTCCGGATATATGTCAAGACTTTGAAAAAAAATCAATTCGATTGAACCACCTTTATACACGGCTGGATGTTCCGATGGATTGGATCGATAATGACATGTTGTCTTACACGTGGAAGTCCGGCATACAAAAAGTCTGCGCATTGTTCGGGGCAACAATCGACGACATTTCCATTAAAACCGCTTATGAAAAAGCAACGACAAATAATGTTATCGATTTTGGATTGCTGAACGAACCTTTTCAAAAAAAGATCATATCAACTCTTTTGTCCGTCAGCGCGAATCGAAAAAAGCTGATACGTCTCAACCCTTTTCTTTCAAGCCCGGGAAGCGTATCAAACAAAGATGAGCTGATTCAAAATAATATGGACGCTGTACTTTTTAATTATAACCAACTCAAATACAGAGAAAAACTGATAGGCATCTACAAAAAGGTGGTCAGGGATAATGTCTGCCAGAAAATAGATAAGAAAATACTTCTTTCAGAATTTTTAAATTTAAACAACTTCAGCCTGCTCAAATGGTGCAATAATGCATGAATATGATTGGCTTTTAGACTATATCGAACCGCTTTCCCCACTCCCGACGTTTTTAAATCCGAGCGAAAAACTCAAAGAAAAAGTCAAATGTATCCTTTTTGACATATACGGCACACTCTTTATCAGCGCTTCAGGTGATATCAGTATTGCCCGGCAACAATCGAAGCAAACTCAAAAATTAAAGAATCTTTTGGATAGATATCAAATTAACAAGAAACCTCAAATTGTTTTAGATGATTTCTTTTCTGCTATAGACACCGAACATAAAAGGCTTAGAAAAACGGGGGTGGACTTCCCCGAGGTGGAAATAGAGCGGATATGGTCGCGTGTTCTTGAAATTGAAGAGCTTGATGCTGCTCGAGCCTTTGCCGTAGAATTTGAACTGATTGTCAACCCTGTATATCCCATGCCAAATCTTGAAAAGATGCTATCGGGTTGTAAAAGATCAAAGGTTCTGATGGGCATTGTCTCAAATGCCCAATTTTTTACCCCTTATCTATTCAATTGGTTCCTTGATTCTATCCCGGAAGATCTCGGATTTACGTCTGATCTGATTTTTTATTCTTACAAGACTGGATATGCTAAACCATCGCCTTTGATGTTTGAAGCTGCCGCCAAAAATCTCAGGAATATGGATATCTCGGCCCATTCAGTACTTTATATTGGAAACGACATGCTAAACGACATCTACCCGGCAAAACTGGTAGGGTTTAAAACCGCGCTTTTTGCAGGCGATGCCAGATCCCTTCGCCTGAGAGAAAACCACCCCAAATGCCAAAACCTTTCCGCCAATCTTGTCATCACCGACCTTGTTCAAATTCTCGATCTCTTACAATAGCGATCACTTGTTGAAAGAAATAGCTTAAAAGTTTGGGCCTGTAAATTTCGATAATTTAAGCCCCCAGAACTAAATATTTTACCTTAATAACTGAATATTGCATGAGTCGGAGGCTTTCATATGGGATGAGATCATAAGGGGATGGATTAAAGCTGTTTAATTCTTATTTTACTGCCGTATTTATCTCGATCAAGATTCCACTCGGAGCTATCGCCGGCGCTTTTGGGAATATCTTCCTTAATGAGAACATTTTTTTTGTTCTGGTTAAGCTTAAGTGAAGAATAAATACCATTAATTGTTGTATCGGCAAAAATGACATCACTAACTTTAATTTCGGGAATTCCCTTTTCTGAGGTTGACCATTCAACAATTTCTGATATTTTTTCCCTTAGATCCTGAATTTCTGTTTTTGAATCTTCGATATTTTGTTTAAGATCATTGATTTCAGTTGTAATTTGATCCTGTTTATTAAAGAGGCTTTCCAGTTTTTTTTCTCTGTTTTCTATTTCTAAATTCAATTCAGAGAGTTTTACTTCTACACCCTTGAGTTGAGCCTCGTCTCCTGTCTCTTTTATTTTTTCTATTTCTTCTGAAAGTTTTCTCTGCTTTACAACGGCACGATCTTGTACTTGTGCCATATCAGCAATCACTTTTTCGATGATATCCGGTTCATTTTCTATTTCCTTTATTCGGCGATGACATTCTGTCTGCACCTGTTTTTTTAGTGGTATAATTTCTTTTATTGCATCAATGTCCTCTTTTACTTTTTCATCGTATCCGACACTAAGATTGCAAGATTTTGATATTTCAGATCCGATCTGTATGGCCTGTATTCCCTTTTTCGCAGAAACTCTGGAGGATAAGATGGGACCATTTTTGGCAATGCATGTGCCACTGGTATTGATTTTAGAATCGATAATTTCTTTCTCTACAAGGACATCGCCCAAGACTTCAATGTCTGATTCATGAACATACATGGCGCTGATACTGCCGCCCCCTTTTATTTTTGCCCCGATGATCCCTCCTGGGACACTGATATCACCGTCCATCTCTATTTCAGCCTTGAGTATCTCATTTGCCTTAAGACTGTTGCCTCTTACACGATATCCATTCTGAATGGTACCGATAACATCAATTTTACCATCGAAATCCACATGTCCGGTTTTTAAACCTACTCCCCCTGAAATTTCAAGTCTCGGTGAAACATAGACCTTACCGATGGCTGAAATTTCGGGTATACCGTCGGTTTCTGCATAAATTTTAAGTTTGTCTTCGGAAATTGAAGTCCCTTTTCCCTTACGAAGAGTTGTATCTTTTGGTTTCGAAACAGATAGATAACGACCATATACGTCATGTCCTGTCGCGCCTTCAACAGCCGGAATTTTTTCGGCAAGAAGATCCCCTTTATTGACTTGAGGAATATCTCCCCTGTCTTTAAAGTCAATGCCCCCCCCATCCTTTACAGTGCCAATTTTTAAGGGATCTGTATCAAAGTAATATTTAATAGAGGCATCTATGCCTGTATCCGGGGGTTTGCCTTCTGCTATCTTTAGTGGTGTATCCAAGCCCTCTTTATTTTCCAGGTAGTCCAATATTTTCTCATCGTCGACTATCCCATATTTGATCCCTTTTCCTTCGAGATAATCCTTAATGTCCTGGAGAGTGAATGAAACTGTACTTTCTTTCTTTATTGAGAAAAATGCAGTCAGCTTATCTTCTGAAACAGTCAAATCGAAATAGGCATCATTTGTTGATGTACGAGGGGGTTCAGGCATCTCAGACGTTTCAGGCTCATTGATATCGATTTCCTCAAACCGCTGTTGCTTTTTAAGAATCACATCACATTGATCCTTGGTCATCAAGTTTGATTCAACCAATATGTCCCCGATCATCCTAACGGTCTTGGTCTTTTCATAACTCTTTTTTTGCTCCATCAGAGCATGCTCAATATCCTCTTGGGTTGCAAAGTCATTTTTCACAGCAATCAAACCGAATTTTCTATCCATCTTTCTTGTTTCAATCACCTTCTGGATAGAAAGAAGAAAATCTAGCTGGTTCTGAGATATCATCCCTTGGGCCACCAGGATTTCTCCTAAAAGTGCTTTATTCCCGTCAAGCCGCTCCTGTTTTTGAATAGACAATGCTTCCTGAATCTGTTCTTCATCAACAAATTTGTATTTTACGGCCAACTTCCCCATAACCAGGTAGGCATCATCTTGTGAAATTGTATCAATCTCGACTTCCTTTAACATCGAAACCTGTGGGCTTTCTTTTTCCTTGTTATCAACCTCAAAATCGACCGTAAAGGAAGTGCCGCAATTCTTGCATGATACCTTGCGACCCAGAAAAGCTTCGGGTGTCCTGTATCTGCATTCACATGAGGGGCACATCGTTATTCTTTTTATGTTTTTTTCCATTTTTATTCGCACTTTGATATGGGATACGAACAATCAAGCATCTATATTATTATTTTAAATCCTGAATATTCTCAAAAAGGGAAAGCAGAAA
>PKTV01000551.1 GCA_002868985.1 Desulfobacteraceae bacterium
ATAAAAATATTTTTTGATAATCATATTGAGCTCTTCTACAAGCCCTTCATCCTCTCTTCCTGCATAATTTTCATATATCGATTTTGATATCGATTCAAACGCATCAACATATTCAGGATCAAAGTGATTGCCCCTTCCGGCCCTGATAATCTCCATGGTCTCATCATAAGAAAGCGGCTCTTTATACGGCCGACGGGAACCCAATGCATCGAAGACGTCGGCTATTGCAAAAATCCTGGCGATGATAGGAACCGTTCCTCCTTCTATTCCACTATCGTACCCACTGCCATCATATTTTTCATGGTGATAACCAACCACGTCCACCGCTTCTTTAATCCATTCAGCTTTATTTACGATATCAATCCCGTAGGCGACATGCTTCTTCATCACTTGAAATTCATCTGTCGTCAAACGCCCGGGTTTATGCAAAATTTCATCTTCAATACCGATCTTTCCCACATCATGAAGGAAAGCGCCTTTTATCAATCGCCTCACGTCATCTTTGGGAAGGCCGCATGTCTCGGCAAGCTTAACGGAAATAATGGTAACTCTGTAGTTATGAGAGTCTGTATCGCTGTCCCTTTTGGCAACCGCGCTTCCCAAAACTTTCAGAATTTCAAGATTGGCTTCAAATAGTCTCGCCGACAATGAAGACACGCGATTCAATAGATGGATAATAACCGGGTAAAGCAAACCCGTCGTTACAAGCACAATAAATATGGCCAACAGTGCTAAATTAATTGCTCGTTTTCGCAGACTATTTATAGTATCAGGAAATACGGCAAACATAGTCTCCCCATAGGCGGACAGTTCATCCAAACTGTTTTTGATGGGTGAGATGATCTTCACATGCGGGATTCCCTTAAGCTTAATAACGTTAATTTTCATGTTTTTATGACTAAGAAGATCGCCTGGTGCTTGCTCCGCCAACTTCTCAACCCATTCGATGTGTTCATATGTATTATCAAAAACTTGTGCAATCCGCTTTTCATTAAGATCATAAATACCAATCCAGACAAACAGACCGAGTTCAAAATTTCGACGTTCACTCATGATTTGTTCCAAATGACGTTGAATCGCAGATGGTTTTAAATCATTTGGATCATCGAATAGATCTCGGATTTGATCGTTCAACATCTTGAAGCCGTTTTCCGTTCGCTGCAAAATTTCCCGGCCGATGTCTTTTTTCCCATACTGCCAGGCACCGAACCCGAATAGAACCGAGATAATAAACGCTGTCACGCAAATGCGAAGGATGAGATTTCTGTGAACGGCCCGAGGATTCATGTGGTTCATTAACAAATGTTCCTTATTTTAAGCCTATTGATTCGACGTTGGTATTTAAAAGCTGGCAAGCTTTTCTTTGCATGAATAATTAGCCCGATTTTCTAAACCTAAACAATTGAATCCATATCACATTATCACTTCCGGGAAGACTCTTTCATAAGTAAATAGAAAAATCCCACCAGAAACAAGTTTATCACCGCTGTGATCAAGAATCCGCTTTCAAAGCCGATTTTCCGAATAATCGGTCCCATGGAAGCAGAGCTTATCATCATCCCAAAATAGATGCATGTATTATATCCGCCCATTGCGAGTCCTCGGGATTCAACAGGAACGACTTCAGCAATAAGCGCGCCGATGGAAGTAAATGCCAGTCCCATACTGATTCCGAATGCAACGGCAAATGATACAAAATGAATCAACCGCGTGGATATTCCAAAACCCGCCATGGAAGCGGCAAATCCAATAAGCCCTATAACAACTAGAGTGCTTCGATTCTTTACTTTATCGCTCATATGACCAAAAGGAATTCGAGATATTGCATTACAGATTCCCTGAACTGCAAAAACAAGACCGATTTGCCATATGGTCAGGTTTTGATTTTGAGCGTGAAGGGGAAGAAACGTAATGAACATTCCAAGAGCGAAACACCCTCCAAGGGTCACAAGCCAGCAACTCAAGAGAGGACGATTTTTCAAAAGTCCTTTCATAATGACCGACGTTTTCTCTTTTTTGGGTCTTTCAGCGATAATAAGCTGGGTTGGCGGCAAGAAAAAGACGACCACCCAAAAGGTCAAGAAAATGATGATACCGGAAATGAAAAACACCTGAAGAAACCCTCTTTCTTCGGCAATGAATCCGCCAATGGCGGGGCCCAAACTCATTGAGGTGTAAAGGGCTGTTGTATACCAACCATATGAGCGTCCTAAATGAGTGGTGGGGGAAAAATCAGCTACAAAGGCCATCATCGTCGGACCGAATGCTGCCACTCCGGCACCGAAAAAAAGATAGATCCACAAGAGTTGCATCGGCGTTTTGCTAAAATAGAGCAAAAATGAAGTGACGGTCAGCACAATAAGACCCATAGATGCAAACAGTTTCCGTCCAAAGCGGTCAGAGAGGATGCCCAATGGCAAAGACAATATTCCGGCCGTAAGCAAAAAAGCAGAATTGATGATGCCGATTTGAACGGTATCCGCACCGATAGATTTTGCATAAAGTGGGACCACAGGAAGGCGCATGTTCGAACCCAGATAACCGGCAAAGGCAACACCGCAGCAAATAAACAGTAAAGTACCATAAGACAGTGGGCGCAACTTACTTTGGACAGCGGTCTTCATGTAATCTCCGAATATAAAGCATTGCGATTAAACGCTAAGCCAAATATATTGACTTTATTGAGGGCAATCAGTAGTTTTTATCAAAGTAAATTTATAAAACTATCGCAAACAGTTAAAAGATCACATTACAGGGAGGATCCCATGAAAAGCAACGTCTATTTTATCGATTTAAGGGCGTCGGCCAAAGAAAATCTCGTAGACAAACTGGCAAGGCTTCTGGATACGGCAGGCCTCTCCGAAACCGTTAAGGAACGGGAGCTTGTTGCAGTGAAGCTTCATTTTGGAGAAAAGGGGAATACCGCCTTTATTCGGCCGGTATTTATTCGAAAGATTGTAGAATCCATTAAAAGTATCGGCGGATATCCGTTTCTGACCGATGCCAATACCTTGTATGCCGGAACTCGAAGCGATTCCCCCCATCATCTCACCACGGCCATCCAAAACGGTTTTGCCTATTCAGTCGTGAATGCGCCCATTATCATCGCCGACGGATTGAGGGGTAAAAGCGAAACAGCCGTCACCGTCAACCAGAAAAATTTTAAAAAAGTGTACATCGGATCTGATATTTGTGAAGCCGATGCCTTGATATCGGTGGCACACTTTAAAGGGCATGAACTTTCGGGTTTTGGGGGTGCCATTAAAAACTTGGGGATGGGATGCGCTTCACGGAAAGGAAAGCTGGCGCAACACTCCACCGTTGCACCCAAAGTGGTCAGGAAAAAATGCGTGGGCTGTGGGGACTGTCTTCCCCACTGTTCCCAAAAAGCCCTTTCGCTGAAAAACGAAAAGGCGGTGCTGAACGCCAAAAAGTGCATCGGGTGTGGTGAATGTATCCTTATCTGTCCCAACAGCGCAATTGAAATTGAGTGGAACCAGGCCATACCAACCTTTCTCGAGAACATGGTGGAATACACCATGGGCGTTTTAAAAAATAAAACAGACAAATTGTTGTCTGTAAATTTTATCACCCAGGTATCCCCGGCATGCGACTGTTACGGCCACAATGATGCACCCATCGTCAGAGATATCGGCATCGTTGCTTCCAAAGATCCGGTGGCCATTGACCAGGCGTCCGTGGATCTTGTGAACCAGGAAGAAGCCCTTCCGGGATCATGCCTTGAGGTCAATACTGAAAAAGGCGGGGATAAATTCAGGGGGGTTTACCCGAATGTCGACTGGACCCTTCAACTGGACTATGCCGAAAAACTTGGACTCGGAAGCCGTAACTATGAGCTGACAAAAATATAACCCATCCGGAAATTTACGATTTTGCAGCTCTTCCTCATGTTCTTTGTACTCATTTAGCCCACAGGGTGAAAATTTTCGGGTTAGGGCGCTATCTCATAGGCGATGTTGACCTGAACCCGAATACGACTCTCCCCGATCTCCATGGGCGGCGCCATCGCCCCTGCATCTGCTTTCATTTCAGCCGCACGCAACATATGAGGCTGGGGCGGCGAATACATTGGCTGTGTGCTGAGCGAAACAATGCCTTTTAACTTCACACCCGCGGCTTCGGCCAATGTTTTTGCCCGTTCCACCGCTTCCAGTGTTGCCAATTTTAACGCCTTTTTTTCTAATGCCGATTTATCTTTGAGATAAAACTGAATACGTTGAATCGTGTTGGAACCGCTTTCAAGGGCTTTTCCAACAATCTGGGAAACATGGTTGGATAAAGGTTGGGTCTCCAATCCTTCCAGCGTCACCACAATGGCATTGTTGACTTCATAACCTTTTATCTTGGGTGGCCGGGCTTTATAATCCCTTTGGGGCGTAACACGATAATTGGATGTCTCGAGTTTAAGATCTTTAATGTTCAACCCATTGATGGCCGTTAGCACTGCTTTTGTTTTGTCCGCATTTTCCGAACTTGCCTCTTCCAATTTCCGTCCCTCTGTCACAACGGCAATGAAAATTTTTGCTGAATCGTTCTGCCCCATGACTTCGGCTGTACCTTCGGTAAGAATTAGATTACGATCTGAATTTGCAGGACATTTGGCAAACACAGAATTCGCCACAAGACAAAAACATGCCATTAAAACCAAAATAAATGCTCTTTTCATCACTTCCTCCATTGATTTACTAAAGTATATTATGAACCCGTGTCATGAAAAATTTAAAAAAATAGTGGCATAGTCCTTTGAAACAAATCGATTTAAAAGAAGCTTCAGGTATGATTTAATTTTTGGCTGGAAGCTGTCTGAGTGGATTAGGGATCGTTTTGAAAGAACCATAGATGATTTAAGGTTATTGATAA
>PKTV01000132.1 GCA_002868985.1 Desulfobacteraceae bacterium
GTTTTTTATGAAACTGTCCGTGCCTTCTATGATCTGGAAGGACTCTGGATCGACGCAAAAAGAATAGAAACCAAACGTTTTTTGTCAGATCCCACAATATCCTAAAAAAACACGTTATTTCCCTGCAACATCCTGCACGCAATGCTTGCAGATTTTTGCTCTTTTTTTTATGATTTCCGCGCAAAAGGGACATTCGCGGGTGAAAAACCGTTCATGAATCTTTTTCACAGAGTCATCGACCTTTTTCTGGGTAATTTCACTGCCGAATCTGGCACTTTTAATCGGTTCTATGGCTTCAAGCACGCCAATATCACCGATCATTTCCGCTGCCTTTAGCCGGACCCGTTGTGGTTCGGTTCCATCGAGAAGCATTCTGACCACCGTAACGTGGTCTTTGGCCAAGTAGGCATCCGTAAGAATGGAAAATCCCCGCTTGGTTTTTTCTTTTAGTATTTCCTGCTCCGCTAAAATCTCATCGTCAATGATTTGCCCGGTACCTCCCGTGCGACTGAAAACAGGGATGCATTCGAACTGTTTTGTACCCGGGTAGTTCATGCACCGGTAAGATGCGCATTGGGAATAATTTTCCTCCATATTTTCCCATCCCTGAACATACATGGAGCATTCATCGTTGAAACATATAAACAGATAAGGCGTTCCCCAGCCGAGACCGTCGCTGAAGTTAAACGGGGGAACTTCCCAAATTGTCATTTCTGCCCCACAGTGAGGGCATTGGGGCTTGTCTTGGCTAAGTACTTTCTCTAAAACTTGCTCTTTGGTTTCAATGGCCATTCATTATCCTCCAATATTTGTTGATTGTGAAAAAATCTTATCTGGTTTCAAATTTTCAATGTGATTAATATTACCATTAAATGTCATTTTGCAACAATCAGGAAAAAAAGTAATTTACCAATACGACTTTGATTTATAAATTTTATTTGGAATGTATTCAAAACTGTTGATTGTATAGACTTAAGATTTAGAACCTGAATGTTACTTTGAAGAAGTTCGATATAGCTGATTGATATAAGTCAGGCATATTGACACATGGTTCCGTGCCTAAACCTTCAATTCCAAAAAATAGAAAATTTCGAACTGAAATTAATGTTGTGTTTTCTTGCCAATACATGATGTATTTTGTAATATCAATAGGTTGTGACACTGTTTAAATATCGATCGCTCTTGTCAAAAATTATTGCATAGTCCAGATTTGCCCCCGACCCTACATCTTGTGTTTGTCACTTTCTCCTAATCCCGGTTTTTCGGTCAAGGTTTTGCGCCTCAATCATCACCCGTCATCCTATTAATATTACAGATGATTTATTTCGTAAATCCCAAATATTTTTGGACGTCATCTTACGAGAGCAGTGACCATTTTTAAAAATCAGATTTTAATGGCCACCCCCTAAAGCAGCAAACAAAATCATAAGGATTATTGCTTGAATGACCCAGCCAATGATGCAAACACCTACAGCACGTAATGTGCTCTGATAGTCAAGAGCTTGTCTTACCGCAATGACCATAGCTGTTAACATCCAAATTGAAGCGACAGCAAAAATGATCCCGGATATACCAGGTATAATAGCCAATACCCGAATTAAACCTGGAGCGCTTGAAAAGCCGATGGTTCGAAGCAATTCACCATGATCCGCTTTGGTCTGAGGCTCAGGAAGAATCTTGGCACCGATAAAATATGTCATATAGGCCCAAACATACCATGCGATAAGAGCTGTGATCGCTCCGATAATGATTCCCTTTACCCCTATTGTTCCTATGCTTCCTATCCCGGCGGCTATACTGGAAAGAACAACAACTCCAATGGCCTGACCCATTGCTCCTTTATCAGCCTCAACCTCTTCATACAGGTTAATGTCAAGCTTGGCAGCACGAACTATACGATCTATATAAATTTGCATTAAAACCCCCTAAAATTATAATATATTAATTAATTGAGACCGTTGAAACCTTTCAAGATCATTTAATCACATTGAGTACATACGGATAGATATGATCAACAACGCGACGGTACCCTTTTGCTGTGGGATGCAACCGGTCCGGTTGATTGAATCGCGGATCACCGGCAACCCCTTCCAGAAAAAAAGGAATCAGAGGGATCGCGTGTTTTTGGGCGATTTCCGGATAAACACGTGTGAAAGCCTTTGAGTATTCGGGACCCATGTTGGGGAGCATTTTCATGCCGCAAAGGAGCACTTCGATGTTGTTCGCTTTGATGAAATAGACGATCCGATCCAGGTTTTTTTTCACGATATCCGGATCGATCCCCCGTAAGCCGTCATTGGCGCCGGTTTCAAGAATGATGATATCCGGTTTCAGGGCCGAAATGACCCATTCGATGCGTGACAATGCCCCGCTGCTGGTCTCGCCACTGATGCCCGCATTGACAACGTTGAAATAATAGCCGTCGTCGGAGAGCTTTCTTTCCAGCTGAGCGGGATAGGCCGCGCTTTCATCCACACCGAGACCGGCAGTCAGGCTGTCACCCACAGCAACGATGGTTTTTCGGGTGGTTTGTTTTGCCGCCGCCGTTTTCGATGCAGCCTCATTTGACGCGGACTCTCCACTGCACCCGACAAGATACAAAAAGAAAACCATCATGAGGGTTATCGCACATATGGCCGTCCAAATCAGGTTATACGTCCATTGATCCAGGTTGTTTTGGTTTGGCCTACTCATCCGGCTGCTCCCTTAGATAGATAACCGGTTTTTTCTCTAATATTGACGTTGTGGAGACCAGCCCGACCCCGATGATCAGCAAAAGGGTGGCCCCGACGATAAAACCACAGGACAATAAAAACGGATGATAGGCGATGTCAAGGAAAAACCGGCAGATCAAAAAAACGCCGGTTTGGGACATGATCAGCGCCAGTAATCCGCTGAGCAATCCCACGATAAAAATTTCAAGGGAAAACACTTTTCTGATAAATGTCTTTCCGGCCCCCAGGATTTTATAGTAGACTGATTCGGTGATTCTTTCGGCACGGGTCGCAAACACCCCGCTGATCAGGATAAGAATCCCGGCTGCCATACTCAGGACACAAAACCCTTTGACGATCGTTGACAGCTGCTTCATCATACGCGCAAAGACCTGTATGGTCGCCGACAGGTCGATAACACTAACATTGGGAAACATTTTCACGATACGGCTTTGCATCAGACCGACCCTATGATTTTCAACCCGCAGGGCGGTAAATACCGTCTGGGGCGCTGATTTTAAGGTCTTTTCTTCAAACACGAAATAGAAATAAGGGCCCAGCGTATCCGTAGTTCGGGTCCGGATGCTTGAAATTCTGGCTTTTAGCGGAACCCCCTGGATATTGAACCGGATGGTGTCGCCGATGTCCATTTTGTGCATGTCGACCACCGTGTCCAGCACCGATACCTGGGGATCGGTCCAGTCGTCGCGAAAAAGCCGGCTGCCCTTGATGATTTTTTCATCCGCCAACAGGCTGTGCCGGTAGGTCAGATTAAATGTCCTGCCGAGATTGTCGCGGCGCTTTGCCCGCTCTGCCCGACGGTCGATGGTTCTGTCGTTGATCGCCGTGACCCGTGCCCGCACAATCGGATAAAAGATCAGCGGCTGTGCGATAAAATTCGCAAATGCCTCCTGCTGGGCCGGCTGGACGTCAATCACGAAAAGATTGGGCGCATCGGCCGGGTATGATTTGACGTAGGTCGTATCGAGATTCTGTTCGAGCAGATATATGGAAAAAATCACACTTAAAGACGCGGTCAGAGTGACGATAACTGACCGGGTGGCATTGCCTTGCCGGAACAAGCCCTTGATCGCCTGGCGGACGACCATTCGACGAATGCGCAGGCGTTTTAAGATCCACAGCAAAAATTGCGTGAAAATCGAAGTGACGAGAATCAGAGCACTCAGCGCAGCCACAAAATAAAATCCGAATCGAAGGTCCTGCATGTGTCTGAAAACCAGACCGAAGAAAAAGAGCACAAACCCGATCGCCAACACAAACATCGGCCAGTGTTTATGCGGAACAGCCTTCTCTTTGCGGAAAATCACAACCGGCCGCATCTCTCTTAACCGAAAAAGGGGCATAAACGTAAACAGAGCCACCACCGCAATACCAAACGCCATGCTCTCGAAGATGCCAATCCAGGCCACAACAAACGGCATGTCAGGAGGGAAAAAAACCCTGAGCAGCCGTGCCAGACCCTGTTGAAGAATAATCCCGGTCGATATGCCCAGGACCGTTCCCAGCAGAGCCAGCAGAACGACCACCGGCATAAAATGACGGATAATTTGACGGTGGGTTGCACCGATTGTTTTCATGATGGCGATGGTTCTCTGTTTTTCATTGAAAAAGGCTGTCAGGGTGTTCTGGATCCCCATGCCGGCGATAATCAGAATGAAAATGCCCACCAGTTTTAAAAAAAAGATAAAATTGTCCAGAAACCGTTTGACCCGGGTTCGTGCGGTCCGATAGGTGTCGACCCGCTCACGGTCAGGGCTTGCAAACTGTTTAAGCCCACCGGCAATGGCGTCGATTTGCCGGTCATCAGCCACCTTTAACAGGGATACATATGTGATGCGGCTGCCGGTTTGGATAAGACTTAGAGCATCTAAATCCTTGCTGGAGACAAAGACGCGCGGACCAAAAGAGAATACGTTTGCCGGCCGGTCCGGCTCTGATACGACGACATCGCGAATAATCAGCGTTGTATACCCGACCTTCAGCGAATCGCCGATGACGGCGCCCAACCGATCCAGCAGGGATTGTTCCACCACGGTCTGCCCCGGGGACAACACATCGTGGAACGGACGGCCCGATTTCAATACAATTTCCCCGTAAAACGGATACCCTTTTTCAACGACTTTTAAAAGTGA
>PKTV01000249.1 GCA_002868985.1 Desulfobacteraceae bacterium
AAGAATTTGAAACCCTACGGGATTTCCAATTTCACCGCATATACTGCGTCAGATGCCGTTCCGCATAGACGACTATAGCGAAACGACATCTTCCTTGTATTTGCGGCAAACTTGAAAATCGCTCAATTTAGGTTATAGAAAAAGGGATGTTAATTTCCCCTTAATTGAATATCTCCATAAAAAGCCGTAGCAGCCTCCTTTGTGTTATCCGAATCCGTCATGATGGCGATCCCGGATATCATGGGCGGCTTCTCACCGAATGCACGAATATAATCATCGAATATGTTTCGTTCTTCGGTAATCCAAGTGTTTAACGTCTTTTTTCCGCTTTTCACAACAATCATCTTATTCTCTTTGGTATAGGGATTCGAAACGATGGTTCCTATGGCGGCATGACTGGCCCATATATAATTAATTGCAGAACTCGGGGGATATTCACCATAGAATTGCTTGGCCAAATTGTATTTTATTTTTTCCAAAAGCCCTGTCCGGTCAGGATCATATTCAAAGGTGATGTAAATTCTGGCAGGATAGTCGTCTCCGGTTTTTTTTGTTACATCCCCGTTTTTATAGACATTGGATACTTTCCATTGCCATCGGATAACGGGATACTTTTGTGGGTCAATCCTGATTTTTCGCATCAATCCGGATGCGGATGCCCGGCTTACAGCTTTTATGACGACGGTATTACCATCTTTGATAAGCGAATATTGTGTGTGGGAGGGTATCTTTTTAAATGTCAAGGGATACCATTCCGCCGGCAACAGATTACCGGGTTCGGCCGCCGAAAATCTACCGGCATCAAAAAACGTTTGGGCATGTAATGACGATGGAAGGACAATGACGAGCACAGTGATGAGACATATGATGATTCGCATTACGGATTCATCCTTAATAAAATCAGACCATCCCTGTAGATGACAAAAGCCATATACGGGGTGATTTTCCATGTGGAAAATCACCCCGGTTTAGCGGATTTATCCGAATCGTCGGATAGAGATGTAGATCTATTGTCGGCAGGGATGTCCGGATGAAGAACCGTATTCCATCATGGGGCCGTTTCCTTTATGCCCTCTGCCGTATCCATGTCCCATCATGCCGGGTCCCACAAATCCGGCACCTAAGCCGGGATTTATTTTTTTCATTTCAATCAAATGTGCAATTCGCTTTTGATCGATTTGTGCTTTGAGATCGGATATTTCTTTTTGGAGATTTGCGGCATTTTTGGCATCAGGATTCTTTTTAGCAAATTCACTTTCAAGGGCAAGTCTTTTTTGATAAATATTCTGCCTCAGATCCTCGGTTGATTTGAAAAACGCTTCACGCTGCTCATCAATTTTTTGAATTTCTTCATCACTCATATTGCCCATCATGGATCCATAGCCAGGGCACCCATAACTGCCACCCTGCCATTCAGATCTATGATGATCTCTTCCACCGTGATGTCTGCCGTAGCCCATTCCTCCATCGGCAAAGGCATATACACCGAGTCCCATAACAGTAAATGCCGTCAGAACAACTAGAATTTTGCTTGCAATACGTTTCATTTTTTTATACCTCCTCATGTTGTTTTTAAGTTCGCATTACTTTGATTTATTAAGAAGCAAATCATGTGCCACAATTGCGACAAAAAAATACTTTGAGGATAACATGTTGTAAATATAGTAATAATCAATTAAATGTATTTTTGCGAAATATTGAAAACCATGCTTTTTTATCCGGCAAAAATTAAATATTGGATATAAACTATCCAGCCTGGCAGTGCTTTTGAGTTTAAATGGATATTAAATGCCCATCTATTTTATTAAGGATTTCAGATAAAAATACTTGCTACATTGTGGCATTATAAGGTAAGAATATAAATTGCCGGACCAGAGTCAGCTCAGCCCGAATCGAGGCAAATTTCGATTCGGCGTTGTCTGTTACGGTTGTTAATGAAAAAAGGGGATAATTGTATGACTAAAATTTATGTCAACGATACCAATCAAGCAACGATCGTTTGTCCCAAATGCGGCTTTGCGAAAACGATAGACACAACAAATTTTAAGGGGACTAAAAAGCGGGTAAAGGCCAATTGCAAGTGCGGCGAAGTCTTTAAGTTTACGTTCGAATTTCGAAAACATTATAGAAAAGACGTCAGATTGCCCGGAGAATACACTATCAAACAAAGCGGAGAGAAAGGAGAGATCGTCGTTCAAAACCTATCACTGGGTGGTATCCAGTTTACAACTTTTAGACCCCATCAAATTTTGACAGATGATACGATAGACCTGAAATTTAACCTGGACAACCCGGCGCGGACAGAAATCCGAAGATCCGCAAAGATTATGTGGGTCAGGGATCGCGATGTCGGTGCTCGGTACGTCGAACCGAAATTATTTGAAAGGGATTTGTCCTTTTATTTGAGGTGATAATTTAACTGTTGAAATGTTTGAAATAACGTCGAAAACAACCTGTTTAAATTTTTAAAAACTCCTTCAAACCCATAATTTTTAACCGGTGAAACATTTTTATTTCAGCGGGACCATTTACTCCTTTATTTCGTCATAAAAAACCTGGTCCTCTCCCGCATTGCGGGAGTCAGAGTTCTCTCGCTCTGCCAAAAGAATTGCTGTAAGAGTTTGAAGTGAACTAAAGTTTAAAGTGAGCTAAAGTTAAGGAATTCTACCAATTATATAAAATCAGCGGAGCGAAGCGACTCCATAACTTTCCAGTTTAATACGGGATAAATAGGCACTTTAGATCACTTTAGGCTCTTTTAACTTGTCTGGCCTTCGGGGAAACAGCCCCTTTTAGGGGTACACCAAAGTATAGTCCTTACCCGCGAGGCGGGATTTTCAATGGGCCATGCCTGCCCCGGATTGCGGGGGATTCTTTGCTCCATTATGTCAATAGGGGCGAAGCCTTCTGAGCTAAAAATATACTTCACTCTTTCAATCCGAGATATATCCTTACAACCTTTTCATTTTATTTACTGGAAGTGATTGATGAACGGAGTTGTTTAAGACATTCTTCAAAACATCCAGGTCCCGGCAAAACAACAAGAAATACTGAAAACCTTCGGAAATTTTAAAAAATTTGTAAATCTTGCAGATTGACTGTTTGATTTGTTTTTGGTAACTATTATACAGGTAATTAAAGGCTTGGATTTTGCAAATACTGAGTTTGCCGCATATGCGAGATTCAGGAAAGATGTCATTCCGATTGTGGTACTGCAAAGAGCCGGAATCTACAACCTGATTCAGGTTGTAAACGGCAGATTTCTTGGGGACCAAGATTTGTGAAGCTGACGATTTATAAAAAAATGATGCTTGGTTTCGGTGCCATCATCGTTATTATGATCATCGCCAGCACCTATATCCTGCTCAAGCTGAATGATGTTTCGAATTCTGCCGAAACGACCCTTACTACTAATGTTAGGGCGGTGGATCTTGCCAAACAACTCCAGGATATTCTCCACGATGAAAACGTAGATGCTCAGAAATACCTTATTTCCCATGATGAGACCTATTTTTCTTTATTTATTGCAAGCAGTCGCCGATTTGACAGTTATTTAGATTTGTTGCTTCATGCTCAATCGGATACGGCATGGCATTCCCTTATTAAAAACATGCGACGAACTCATGAAACGTTTGTTGCCGAAGTGCAGAAGGTTAGAAATCTTCAAAATTCAAAAGACAATTTGGAGCGAAACAGCTTGAAAGTGGACTCTATGGAAACCTTGAGCAGGTCCCTTGATCATCTTATTAACATCAATCGGGGATCCATTGAGAATGCAATGTCAAGGATGAAGGCAACGACAACCCGTTCCGCCCAAATAGCATTGTTATTGATTATTGGGACTGTGCTGGTTGCTGTTTCGGCGGCTTTCATTATTACCCGCACCATCACCAGACCCATCGACGACCTGATACGAGGAACCCAGCAGATTGCACGTGGTAATTTTAAGCAGGTCCAAGTCTCTTCCAATGATGAAATTGCATTGCTCGTTAACGCAGTTAATGACATGAGCAACAAAATCAAGGATATAAATGAATTGAGAACGCATATGATGCAACAGATTTCCCACGAGCTTCAAACCCCGTTACAGGTGATGCTCTCTGGGCACGACATTTTGAAAAACCAATGCTCAGGTTTGCTGAATGCCGAACAGGTTCAGATGCTTGACTCCATTCGTCGGGGAATCATTAAACTGTCAAGCTTTAGCAGACAATATCTTGATCTTGCGAAGATCGACTCCGGCATGATGAAATATCACATGGTATGGGCAGACCTTCTTCAAATCGTTGAACCGCTTGTTAAAGATGCAAAGCTCATTGCCGAACCTAAGAATATCACTGTAGAGATGTCTTCCCTTCCTGCCCCTAAAGTCAGGGTGGATTCAAAAAAAGTTTCAATCGTTGTGAGCAACCTGCTCAGCAACGCTATTAAATATACGAGAAACAACGGGAAGGTCATGGTGAAGGTCGGCCCCTGTCCTCTGGGTTCACAGGTGAAAATTCAGGATTCTGGAATCGGTATTTCTCAGGAGGAACTTCCCAAAATATTTACAAAGTTCTATCAAGCCGGAAATACGGGCAGAATAAAGAGCAGGGGAACCGGGGTCGGTTTAGCCCTTGTCAAGGCTTTTACAGAAGGGCACGGAGGCAGGGTTTATGCCGAAAGTACTGTTGATCGTGGATCGACATTTACAATCGAACTGCCGGTTGAGCCCGAGGAATTCCAAAGCCCGGCAATAAACTTACCAATCCAAACGTAAGGATGTACTCATGAAAATTCGTAACATAATCATTATTATTCTGTGCTTCTTTATGACCAGTTGTTTGTCTACAATTCGTGGTTCGGAGGAGTCTGAATTGAAAGCC
>PKTV01000232.1 GCA_002868985.1 Desulfobacteraceae bacterium
AAATTTCACCTTCCTTGGCCTTGAACAAAATTGAACATTTTTCAAAGGTCTCGATTCCCAATTGTTAGCCACAAAAACCTATCATCTTTCTCTTGATAATAAATACCGGATAAGTTAAAGAATACATTTTAAATACGCGTTATTCAGCATGTCTGATTAAATACCCATTAATTTTTATAACTCTTTGTAATAAATGGTATATATTAACAAAATGCTCTCTCGAACTATATGGAGTGGTGGCGTGTTGGAATAATGGAATATTGGGATTAAGAGCGGAAATAAATTATTTACTATTTAATAGGGTCAAAAAATCCTTCAAACCCATCATTCCATTATTCCAATTGGGGCGAAGCCCCTAATTTCCGTCTCTGATTTTTTATTTCGCTTGCAGCAGAAAAATTGAAACGCTTTTAGGTTAGACTAAAAATGTGATTCATTCCGCTTTTTCCCTAAACCCATCATTTTGCGTAATAAACAGTACAAGGGGGCACCATGGTCATATCAACCTATTGGGCTGACAATTATGTTGAAAAAAGATGCTCTGCACAAGAAGCGATCGGACGGATTAAAGCGGGTCAGAGGGTCTTTATCGGTTCATCCTGTGGAGAACCCCAATATCTGGTCAAAAAACTCGCTGATGCAGCGGATACATTTACAGATATTGAGATTGTGCGTCTACTGAGTCTGGAAAGTACACCTTTAACATTGATTGCTGATAAGACCAAGGATCAAAGTTTCAATATTCGGTCATTTTATCTGGGATCGGCAAAAACAAAAAGCCTGGCAAAAAACAAACGATTTATTACTCCAATGAACCTTTCTGCTGTGCCCCGCCTTTTTAAAACCCGTCGTCTTCCGATTCATGTGGCTCTCATTCAGGTATCACCGCCGGATGATTTCGGATGGATGAGTCTTGGAATTTCCGTAGATATCACAATGGCGGCGGCACGCTCCGCCGACTTTGTTATTGCCCAAGTGAACTCCAGGATGCCCAGAGTGTTGGGTCGCAGCTTTATTCATGTCAACGACGTGAATGCAATTGTCGAGCATGAAGAAGAACTTTTAACCATAGAAGAACTTCCGGAACTCGATACCGCCAATCATATCGGCCGGCTGATTGCCCGGCTTGTTGACGATGGTTCAACCATCCAGATTAGCCCCGGTACAACACCGCAGGCCACTTTGCTTGCGCTTTCCGAAAAAAATGATCTGGGTGTCCACACCCAATATGTGACCACGGATATTATGCGCCTTGTTTCAATGGGAGTGATTACGAATCGGAAAAAAGGATTCAACGAAGGAAAACTGGTGGCGAGCTGTGCCATTGGGTCAAAAAATCTTTATGAATTTCTTGATGATAATCCGGCTATTGAGTTTTATCCGTCAGATTATGTCAATGATCCGGGTATTATTTCTCAACATAACAAAATGGTTTCCATGAATGTGCCCATGGCCATGGACCTCACCGGTCAGGTTGCAGCGGATGCGCTTTCCTATAACCATTTTTCCGGTATAACCGGTATGCTCGACTTTATTAGAGGTGCATCCCGGTCCGAAAGAGGCAAATCAATTCTTATGTTCACGTCAACCACCGTGGATGGTAAAAAGAGCCGGATTGCCCCGATGCTCAATGATACCGCCATCGTTGTGCCAAGGGGTGATGTTCAATATGTGGTCACTGAATACGGGGCTGTAAATCTGTTTGGCAAGAGTCTTCAGGAGCGAGCCATGGCCATGATCAGCATTGCCCACCCTGATTTTCGCGAGGAACTTTTTTTTGAGGCCAGAAAAATGGGTTTGCTCGGTGCAGAGCGGACCCTATCGGAATCGGTGCAGGGCATCTATCCGATAAGGTTGGAGGAGACGAGGGAAATAGATGGTGAGCTGATCACCATAAGGCCGGCCAAACCAGTGGACGGGAGAAGGATACAGGAACATTTTTATACGCAGGATAAAGATGACATATATTCCAGATTTTTTCAGGCGAGGACTCGTTTTGTCCGTGACGATGTGGAGAGCATGTTCCAGATAGACTACGTTAAAAATTTGACGCTTTTAGTTGTGGTTGGCGAATTCGGATTTGGAAAAGTCGTGGCTGTGGGGGAATATCTTCTCGACCCTGCCAAGAACATTGCAGAAATCGCTTTTTCAGTGAGCAAAGAATGGCAGGGGAAAGGATTGGGCAAGATCATCATGAAAAAATTATCAGAGGCTGCCAGAGAAAACGGAATCTCTGGCCTGATGGCATACACGTTGCCCAGAAATCAGGGAATGATAAAGCTGTTCAAAAGCCTGCCCTATAAAACCAAAACCCTCTATGATGGCGAAGTGGTTGAATTGACCTGTATGTTTAACGAGTTGAAATAATAACAGATGACAGGCAATGAGCAACGACATCTCGGAAATTCTACAATTGGTTGAAATTAAAGATCTTTTAATAGCTCCTGATTTATGCCATCAAAATGGAAGAATGGAATGTTGGAATATTGGGAGTAAGGGCGGAAATAAACCATTTTAATTGTAAAAAACTCCTTCAAACCCATCAATCCATTACTCCATCATTCCGATAGTGAGCGAAGCGAACTAACTTGTATTTAATTTTATCAATAATCACCTTAATTTTGACTCATCTATTGACAAATAATTCATCCCAATATAAAAGGTCATATTTGGCATGTTTTAAAGATCATCTTCGTTTAAAGAGTATACGGTAATTCCTTTTTATTATTAGAAAAAAAGTTTTTTTGAACGAACGAGAAATTTCGGGTGTATTTTTGAAATTTCCGGCTATAAATCTACCGATGTAGATAGTTTTATAACCAAATTCATTTTATGAAAGGGGGGTGAATTTTTACTGAAGTCCAGAGGCGTATCATTTTCTTGCCTCTGTGAGATCGATCGAATGGGTTACAATGTAATACACCTCAAACACTAAATTTATTGTCACGTAAAGGAGGTAACATTGGGTTTGGAAATATACAAAGAATCTTATACCGGCAACATAAAAGAAATCACTTTGGGTAAAGGCGATAAGGCCGTTACCATCGGTGGTCAGGCATGCTATCCTTTTTACAACTTTGAAGGGGATATGCCGCACAAGCCGGTTATTGCAATGGAAGTTTGGGACATGGAGCCGGATGAGTGGCCGGAAGCTGCGTTAAGCCATTTTAAAGATGTTTGTTCAGATCCGGCTGCATGGGCCAAAAAATGTGTTGATGAATTCGGGGCCAAGATAATCGTTTTACAACTCAAGAGTACGGACCCGAACGGTCCGAACACCAGCCCTGAAGATGCGACGGCTACGGTTAAAAAGGTTCTTGACGCCATCGACGTGCCACTGATTGTCTGGGGGACCAGCAACATTGAGAAAGATGAAGAGGTCTTAAAGAAGATTTCAGAAGAGACTCATGGCGCCAATCTGGTTATTGGACCTGTTGAGGATAAGAACCACAAAGGAATCGGGGCCAGTGCCATGGGATATGGGCACACCCTAATTTCATCCTCACCCATCGATATTAACCTCGCCAAACAAGTCAATATCCTTCTTGAAAATCTGGGGATGCCGTTGGAACGGTTGATCGTCGATCCCACCACCGGTGGTCTGGGTTACGGTCTTGAATACACGTATTCCGTCATGGAAAGGCTCTGTATGGCGGCTTTGACTCAGGGTGACGACAAGCTTCAGTTGCCGATGATCAATAATATGGCCAACGAGATCTGGAAGTGTAAAGAAGCCAAACAGACGGTCGATGAAGCGCCGACATTGGGTGATCCGGAACGGCGTGGAATTCTAATGGAAGCCGTGACTGCTGTCATTTATCTGCTGTCGGGCGCCAATGTTCTGATCATGCGTCATCCGGAAGCCATACGGCTCACCCAGGCGTTTATCGATTTGGGACTGGATGGCGGAAGTGCTTTAGATGTTGCTTCCATAAGCAAGCAACTTGACGACGTGGATATCGATTATGCCTCCTTTGCACCGGAGCTGGATCTGACCATAGAAGGCGAAGCGCCAAAGAAAGCGGCACCTGCAAAGAAGGCGGCACCCAAGGCTGAAAAGAAGGCTGCACCCGCGAAAAAGGCTGCCAAAAAGGCAGCGCCAAAGAAAGAAGAAAAGAAAGTAGACAAAGCCGAACAAGAAGCCAAAGCCAAAGCCGACGCAGAAGCCAAGGCCAAAGCCGAAGCAGAAGCCAAAGCAAAGGCTGAGGCGGACGCCAAGGCCAAAGCCGAGGCTGACGCCAAGGCCAAATCAGACGCAGAAGCCAAAGCCAAAGCCGACGCAGAAGCCAAAGCCAAAGCCGACGCTGACGCCAAGGCCAAAGCCGAGGCCGAAGCCAGGGCAAAGAAAGCGGCTGAAGAGGAAGCGATCCGAGAAAAGCGCGCAAAAGAACGTGAAGCGCTTGCTGCCAAGCATAAGACCGTAGCCGGCGAAGTCTCTTTGACGCCGGCAGCCGAGCAGAAATCGAAACTGGATAAGATGCTGTCACGATTGAACAGAATACACAAACGGGTCGCATAATAAACAAAAGATACAGCTGACAGGACTTTGCTAAAACGCAATCTGTAAGCTGTCATTTGAGCATCATCGCAAGAACAAAAAAACTTACGAGGAGGAACCTCTAATGGCAGAAGTGAAAAAAGAAAAGGTCGCGAAGCCGAAAAAGATGGCGGATCCTATAGCGGCCTCTATTGATCCTGCAACTCAGGAAATGATCGTTCGGGCTCAGAAACTGGATATCGAGACGGTTTTTGATCGAGCGGTAACCATGAAGCCCTGTAACATTGGAATGCAGGGAACCTGTTGTAAAAACTGTGCTATGGGGCCATGCCGTTTGCCC
>PKTV01000465.1 GCA_002868985.1 Desulfobacteraceae bacterium
AACAACCACGGATATATTTCTTTAAAATCAATTTTTGCCCCGCCTGACACTATTTTCAGGTGAAGTATGTCATTCCAGTTCATTTGTGCGGAGACTTCGGTAAATGTCGAATTTCCCATACTTCCGCTCGCATCTTTTATGGAGGATGTGTTTCCTTCCAGAAAAAATCGACCGCTGTTAATTGTCAAAGGATGTGGTAATCGCCGGTAATTTGCAGACAGATTGAATTGAGATACGTCAACGAGCACATTGATCGATGCAAAGCTTTCTCCCAAAACAAGCCTTCCTGTTGCCCTTCCTTTTACGTTGTCAACGAGGGAATTCTCTTTAATAAAGGCCTCATTATGAACCACACGTTTCAAGATGGGAGGAAGTTGTGCCAGGTCAGCCTCAAGGGTTAGGTCAAGATGAAACAGTGCATCTTCGCCTTCAAGTCCCATTTCCAAACTTCCGTCAAGGCATTTCGAGATCCCCATGCGTGCTTTAAGGTTTTTGCCTTTTAGAATACCTTTTGAAATCGTTACATCTCCTGTAACATCCGTTAAATCCAGATCGACTTCGGGAACAAAAATCTCACCATTTTTTATATTGCTTTTGATGGTGATGTTTTCCAATTCTCCCAGTTCTTCCATTGATTTTCCATGGGAAGTGAACTGAATGAATGGAATTTTTCCGCCTTTTACAATTGTAAATATATCATTAACGACTAGATTTTCTCCTGCCAGATCCAGAACCGCTTTTCGGGTTGAAGCGACATCCACATCTTTGCCCACCAGTTCTAAATTGATTCTTGGCGACGTCGATGCCAAGACGCGATGGACATCCAATTTGCCGGATAAATTAAGACGAGGATAGTTTAGTTTGAGATTTGCAAGGGATAATGACAACTTGTCTTTATACAAATAAACAGCCCCTTTTAGATAAATATTTTCATAGAGGCTGGCGTCACAACGCATGTCCAAGCTGATATGGTCTTTTAAAACATTGATACTGGCGTTAATATCGTTGAACCAAAAGGCGGCCTTTTTTTCTTCGAGAATATCCAACCGGGCGTTCTTCAACTGGACGCGTAGTCCTGGTGTTTTTGATAATACAGCGCCTAAAACGGCTCCCACTTTTTCTTCAACGGTTCCCGAAGAAAAAGAATTGACGTGTTTGTCTGCTGATTTCGGCTTTCGGTTGAGATAAATTTTGATGTCAGGCGTGTTTAACGTAATTCTGGAATTATGAAACTCTCCCATGATAAGGGGTAATAGTTTCGGAGAGATGGACAGAGATACGACAGTTCCCCGGATTGTTTCGGGAATTGAAAAACGGCACTGTTGAACAACAATTTGAGGTCGCGGAAAAAAAGAAACATGAATACGTTCAAAGGTTACTTGGCCGTTGATCGTTTCAGAAACACCGGCCTGGATTTTATCTAAAATCTGTTTTTGATTGATGAGTTTATCTGAAGATAAAATCAAGATGAAAATAAGCGCAACACAAAAGATAAAACAGGCGGTTATCCAGAGAGATATTTTTTTGAATCGGGTCATTGATAAATGTCGCTTATGGATGGCGGGATTTTCGATGGGTTCGGATCTTTACTGTTGGACTTCCTTTTCCGTTATTTTGACCGTTATTTTTTCTTTGATCGTGTTGCCATTTTGTTTGATAAATAAGAAAATACCACTTTCACCGGTTGGAATTGGGCCGGATGTGATTTTACCGGCTTTAGCACCCTTGCCGGTGAGGGGCTCTCGGGCCACGAGTTTCAATGGCGAGATGTCTTTTGTAAAGGATTGCCCCGCAGGAACGGTATCCGGTGGGATGGTTGAGTTTTTAATGTTTTCAGGTTTGATTCCCTTAAACACAAAAACCCCTATATCGCGTCCGTTATAAATATAACGGGTTTTATTCCAATCAATTTCCAGATCTTTATGGGTCTTGTTCATCACCTTGAGACGAAAACCATCGAAATAATTTTTACCTTCTGCCAAGGGTTCAAATTGAGCGGAATAATAAGAATTCTCGACGGCTTGAATTTCAGGGGTGCTGATGGAAACCAGTGTCGGCGCACATCCGGTTCCTAAAATTACCGCAAGACCTACCATTAAAGCAACAATCTTTTTCTTATCAACCTTCATGAGTTCCACCTTTCAATGGTATTCTCCGGGTAAAACCGGACTTTTTGGTTGGAAAATACAAGTTGTATCCATGCCAATTCCATTAAGACGATTTGTTTTGCATTTAATATTCATGAGCATAACATGAAAAAAACATTTTACCAATACGGAACATGCTTGTACGTGTTCACGGGGTTTGCTCTCCCGCTTCACTCCGGTGTCTACGTGTCCTGTCATTTCAATAACTTAGCAGCGGTGGCATTCCTGCCCCCTCCGCGTTCTCCCGCGAAAAGCATGCGGGAGCCGCGGTCTCCCCCACTGCTAAGTCATTGAAATGACGAGGTCACTCCGCCAATATCGTTATACGGGGAAGCAAACCCCGTGAACACGTACATATGCTTTTGAAGCTCACCATTTATTTGTTAAAATATTATAAAATTCATCAATTCCATCGCACAAAGTCAATAAAAAAGGTTTTCGACATTAAATTACAGGTCATGATTCTTTTTTTCTTGACCTGATTTCTTCTGCTACTCCTTACTTAAATAAAACCATTAAAACAGACTTGAAACTTGGATTTATCTGCGAAAAGATGTATACATTATGGGCTTTTTCCCTAAAATGAGTCATTGGTAACCATCATTATGAAATACTTTAAATGGGTCTCGATCGGAATCGGTTCGGTAGTTGCCGTTGTGTTGCTCGCGCTTCTGGCGATTCAGTTTTACCTGAATACAGAACAGGTTCGGCAACGGATTCAGGCAAAGGTGAACCAGGCGATTCCCGGCACGTTAACATGGAGCCAAAACAGATTTTCCATTTTAGGCGGAAAAGTGGAATTGGACCATGTGCTGTTAACGGGACCTGGAAATGATAAATTGATCGAATTGGAGCGATTTTCAATTCACATATCCTGGATCGGGCTTTTAACAAGGGAATTGACCGTTCACGACCTGTTTCTGGAAAATCCAAACATCTCTTTGGTTAAAGATCGTTCCGGAAACCTCAATCTGATTCAGGCACTTTACACTCCAGGGGATAAGCCATCAGAATCCGGTAAAAATGGCGGTCCTCCGTTTAATATTGTTCTCCGTAAGCTAAGAGTCATAAATGGTTTCGTTCAGTACAATACAGCCGAAGAAACTGCCGAGAAGCAAAAAGATCAGGTGGTGTTTCAAAACGTGAACCTCACGGTCACGGATGGGAACCTGTTAAAACAGAGCGGCCGTTTTGTTTGTCAGATTGAAAAGGGGAAGATTCAAAGCAAAGGTGTTCGAACCACCATCGACCAACTGTCCCTAAAAGCAGATGTTCAAAAAGACCGGATCGATAAACTGTTCTTTGAGGTGAATGCAGATGGTATTTATGCCAATATCACCGGGACTATCGAAAATCTTTTTACAGAAAAACCCATTTTGGATCTTAGCTTAAAAAGCCGGGCCTCTCTTTTAAAAATCAAGGATTTAATGACGCTTGGACCCGATTTTTCAGGAGGAGTCCAGGTAAATTCGACCTTAAAGGGGGCATTAGACAATCCCAATATTAATTTAATACTCGACTACGAAGGAGGAAAGATTGCCGGAAACAGGATCGGCCGGATTCATTTGAATTGCCGTTTAAAAGAAAAAATTCTGAACATCGACGACGTAAATTTATATACCCCCTTGGGTAAATTCAATATTAAAGGTGATGTGGACTTTAGGAAGGCATTTGCCGAGGGAGTGTTAACCTCAAATCCTGATTTAAATGCCATCTTCTACAAATTTGCCATTCATCAGAAAGACTCGCAGCTTGCTGATTTACCACCAGAAATATCCGGTTTAAACGGTGTTGCGAGCGCTGAAATTGAAATTGAAGGCAAAGGTGTTTATCCAAACACGCTTTGGGCTAAAACTTCACTTGAACTTTATATAAACAAACTGTCCGCCGGAAAAGGACGTTCGCCCCTTGATGTCCATGTGAGTGCACAGGCAGATATGAAAAAGGGACGGGTTGCCATTGAGAATCTGACCGCCGGGGCAGGCGGGTCAATGCTTGAGATGAACGGCAATTATGATGTTTCCTCACAACAGATGTCAGCTTATTTTAAACTGGAAACTCCCGATCTGACCGAAGTCATGACGAGCTTGGGGATAAACGGCGTGCTAGGCAGGATGAATATGAGCGGAGAAGTCTCCGGAACGATGAGGAAGCCGTCTATGGATGCTCGATTGAGCGGGGAAAACCTGGGTTTCGAGAACATCAGGTTCGGCAAGGCTGATGTAAATATCCGGTTTTCAAACGGACGTCTTTCCCTGGAACATGGAAAAATCCTTAACGGCAATTCCGGACTCGATATTTCCGGTTCTGCTCGAATATTTGATCCGGGAGATCATAAACTTGTAGAAAACCCTGATTTTGATGTTGCATTTAAAGGAGATACCCTGTTCCTGGAAGATTTTGTCCAAGGGATGAAGGGCAAGTTTGTCTTAAATGGCCGTGTTAACGGGAGTACGGACCATCCCAAAGGACAAATTGATCTTAGTGGTAAAAATGTGGACCTCAACATACAGAAACTTAATGAAATTAAGCTTTCATCAACCATTGACAACCGTCAAATCCATATGGATCCTTTGTCTCTTGTCATCGCACCGGGTGAGAAAATCGTATTTAATGGCTGGGTTTCCATGGACAAGAATTATGATTTCAGCATGATCTCAAATGATATTTCCTTAAAAAACA
>PKTV01000482.1 GCA_002868985.1 Desulfobacteraceae bacterium
GACCCATGCAAAACACTTGATTATGCCGGAAAGCACCCCCGGTACGCTAATGGCCGTATTGCCGGTAAAGAGTTCCGACCCGGCAATGACAACCAGCATCAGGCCCACGGGGAACGTTCCGCCAAACACAAGCTTCTGGAAACCGGGATTGGTCATTTTAATACCTGGTAGACCGCCTCCTACCATAATGGCCAATAATCCGCCAAAGGCGATAAAGGCGCCTGCTAGAAATCCCATGACCAAGGTTTTTTCGATTCTCATTTTCGCCTTGTTCATTCCTGCCGTATTGATGACCTTAATGATGTCCTCGGGCAATTTTGTTACCATTTGACGCTTCTTTCGATGATTTTGAAAAGAGCTAATTTTTCATCCTGAAAAATAATAGGCGTTTGTTCTTATTTATATGATGGAATCGATTTTCCATAGAACATCATGTGATCTACGATTAAAGACACCCAATGTTCTTCACCGGGTTTTATTTCTTCATGCACCGCTTCAATCAATTCATACAGCGTGGTTTTTAAGACGGTTGTTCCTGAAAATTCCGATCCCGATATAAAAAAGCTTTGTGCCATTTGTTGCATATTCTTCTCCCTTCCCCAGAATCTCCAAGTCAATATTCCTATAAACAATAACGCAAAAGATATGCCAAGAAATGTCCTTAAAGGTAACAAGAAATAACACTTTGATAAGTCGCAATATTTTATATTATTTTATATAGTTTTCACTGGGGATGGGAAGGAATCGGTGTCGGACTTCTTTACAGGGTGTAAAAGAAACCAGGTTTGAATGGAAGTGACGATCCGTGATTCAAAATGAAGCTATCTCAAAATAATCTTTTGGCCCAACCTCGGCGTTGGTGCCTCGTTTTAAATCCTCGACATACTTGAGTATGTCTGCGGGTTAAAACTCGGCCCCGCCTTTTTATCCCGCTGGGTTTTAACGGGGGATCTTGAACCAAAATCTTTATTTTGAGATGGCTTCATAAAGGGTTTATGGAAACGACGTCTTTCACGGCATCAAGAGATACCTTGGCAGTTTCTTCCTCAGAGCAATTATAATTCGACATGATTTGATTTATGGCTTTTTTTTGGAATCGATATCTTCATAAGCCTCATTCGTCACCTCGAGAACGAATGAGGAGCAGAGGACGATCGATACGTTGCAGCACACCGGCTGCAATACTTCCATAAAATGTTCTGGACAAACCGGTGCGGCCGTGACTGGCCATCGCCACAAGATCTGCATTTTCGCGTTCGGCAGCATCGACAATCGCCTTCACCGCCGAACCATGGCTGATAAGCGTCCGGACCTCGATACCCTTTTGGGAAAACTTTTTTTCAAGAGAATCAAGATACGCCGCTGTTTTCTCTTTCAGATAATCGTTTTTTTCCATAAACTCCGACATGCCGATTATCTCATTATATTCCAACATTAACACCGGTTCAATAGCGACAAAGAAAATCACTTTGCCTTTGAAACTTCGTGCAAGGGTCTCCACATGGGGCAATATGGATTCAGCCCGTTTCGAGCCGTCCAGGGGAACCAATATGTTCTTATACATATCTCTCTCCGTATTTACAGAATTAATAATTCCATTTTTCGACCTCATTATCACTCCGTGACCGGATAATTAACAAAAGTGGTTTTTAGATGGCATTGTTTTACTTAAACGCAAAAGCTATGCCATGGATGCGTTTGCGACGTCGGGTTAATTAACTCTTTATTATGTTAAACTATTTTTTGAGCTTGGTGGAGTTTCCTTCTTCATCGGAAGACAAAATAAGTGTAAATGTTTTTTACAAGATGTAAAAGGAATTTGTAGCGAAATTTAATACGGATAAAGTTTTACTCGTATGGTTCGAAAACACGAGACAACCATTCATAAACCGGTGCCAGGTATGCTTCAATGGGTTCTTGTTGAAGACCCATAAGAATAAATCCCTTTCGTTGATCAGGGACAATGGCAATGTGCCTGATCGGTCCGGGGTTCGGCAGGGACTCGATAAGTTCTTTGAAGCGGTCAATCATTCGGTCTTGTTCGTAATAAAGGAGGAAGACCAAATCGCCCCACTGGAATTCCATCTCATGAAGCCGTGAAATATTGGTGATTTCAGGTCCTTGGAATCCGGTATACCCCTTTTCGATGATGTGACCTTCGCCTGGCGGAGGATACCTCATGTAAACAGAAATAAAGAGCCGGTCATTTCTCATAAGGAACTGTGAGATGGGCATATACAGGGGCGCCTGCCGCGGAAGCAGGGTTAGCGTGACATCGATTCGAGAGACCAAACCTCGCTCTTTGAAAGAAAAAGTGCCATGATGTCCGACAGCGCCGCCGATATTGGTAAAGGTCTGGTCGTCCGGTTTAAAGACCTTCATAAGTTCGTTAAAGATAGCGGTGCAAATCTCTCTGTTTTTTCGTTTGCCGGAGTGAAAAGAAAAAACGATAAAAGCGCCGATGGCCACGATGACGATCAATACAGAAACCGTTGCGGTATCTCCAAAAGTCCCCATTGACTTTCCTTTTTCGGAAGTTTACCCTATCGTTGCAAAAGTCGGAGGGCTTCAGAGCCAAGGCGCCAAGAATGAAGCCGTAGTAAATCTACTGCGAATCCTTGGCGACGCCGGATCTGGAGTCCTCCGGCTTTTCCGCAGGGTAAACAACATGGCATCAAATAGGCCCTATCCTTTGAATTCATCGTGGGTTGGAAATCATAAAGGGAAGCATTTCTGTGATTTTTGTTTGAAACTCGAATAGTTAATCTCCCTTTTGCCATGTTGCTTATGCAAGGGTTTATTCTTTTACGATCGAGGGCAGCCAGTGATAGATCGGAGCGAAATAGCGTGCGACCTGATCGGGTTTTGGAATCATGAAGATGAAGCCTTTTTTCTGTTCGGGAACAAGAGCGATGTGCCTGATGATGCCCGGGGCAGGATGTTTTTTAATAAAGGATCGCATCTTCTCGAGCATCTCCCGGCTGCTGTAGTAAAGGTGAAAATCGAGATTTTCCCATTTGACGGTTTCATGATGCAAATGATGCGCGTTATCGATCTTCGACCCCATGAATTTGCTGTATTTGCTTTCAATCAAATGCGCCTCTTCTGAAAACGGTTTCTTCAGGTAGAGGGTGATGAAAAGGCGATCATATTTTCGTATCAATTTTGAAATGGGCAAATAAAGCCAGGATTGTCTGGGCAACAGCGTTATGGTTGCGTCTACACGGGAAAAAGGTGCCCCCTTTTTCTTAACGAACAAATTCGCGTGAAACCCGACGGCACCGCCGATGTTCGTAAACGTTTGATCATTCGGCTTGACGACGTCTGCAAGATCGCTGAAAGCGGATTGGTAGATTTTTCTGTTTGAACGACGTCCCCAAAAATACCCCAGCGTCAGCAAAAAGCTGAACCCGATAAAAAGAAAAAATATCGGTTGATGGACAATGTTCGCATAGTTTTCCATTTTTGTGCCTTATTTCATTTCAAACGGAGATAGAATGGTTTCCTCAATATTGTATAATGTGCTGTTTTGCCCGTCAAGGAGACGCTCCGAGAAAGCAACACGCTGGATGGGAACCGCCGGTGCAAGAGACTGCATCGCCGAATCCACGTGATCGGCCATGGCCTTATACTTCTTTTGAGTTCTATTGTTGATCAAAAGTCGCAGCGGAAGTTTCAACTCTCGAAGACCCTCAAGAAGCCGCTTCGACTCTTTCAGCGATAGGATGTCTGGATTATAAACAAGGACGATTCCGCAGTCTTTGCCTTGAAGAACTGTGGATAGGGCCTGATAATTTTTTTTGAGTGTTTTAAGACGCTTTATAATATCATCGTCATTTTCATCATAGCTTAAAATGGTTTCCTTATCATCGAGAATCCCGCGGATTCGATATATGGTGTGCAGTTTTTCCAAAATATCCCGTCTGATCTCTATAAGCCGGTCGACCCATGTCATGGTTATCCACGGAAGCGCAAAGAATCTGAGGGTCAATCCTGTGGGCGGCGTATCAAAGACAATGTAATCGAAGTCTCTTTCGGACCTGACGGTTTCTTCGATACTGGTCAGCAGAGCATATTCTTCAATTCCCGGTGAATATTTCAAAACCGAGAAATAGTTGTCCAGGTTGATGGTTTGAAGATAGCGATAGGTGTTGGTAAACACACTGATTTCCCGTTGGAGATATTCCCGGCACAGCTTCTTTAGATTCACCTCTTTGAGATAGAGGGAATCGGTGAACCGCTGTTTTTTATGGTTGAGCACAACACCGAAGACATCGCCGAGATTGTGGGCCGGGTCCAGTGAGACAATGAGAACCCGATACTTTTTGGACAATTGCCACGCCGAAGCTGCGGACATCGTCGATTTGCCCACCCCTCCCTTTCCGGTAAAAAAGAGAATTTTCATCTATTCCAACCCAATGGTACCGCACATTTCGGCCAACATGTCGTTGCAGTCTTTTGCCCGCTTGCAAAGGACCTGTAGTTCACGCTCCATATAAGGAAGCAATTCCACAGCTATAAACGTCGGGGGGGATGGAAAACCGGCAAAGGAACCTAAAAGAAGGAGCGCAAAAATATTTTCCAGTTCCTCCATCTCCATTACAGTGAGTGCTGTGGCCTTCTCTCGATGCGTTGCATCAAAATCGGCGAAAATGCGACGAATCCTTTGAACAATCGACGAAATCATAACCCATCCTAATTCTTAAGAAAACCGGTGCACGGCATAACCAACACCGTGCACCGGAATGCTGTGTAACATGTTCATTCAGGCGTTTTATCCCGCCTTTTTAAAGGACTTCGATTTAATGAAATCAAACACA
>PKTV01000550.1 GCA_002868985.1 Desulfobacteraceae bacterium
AGGTCGGAAATCTTTGCTTTCAAATCATTCATGTATGCTTCTTGAATTTCTTCGACGGTATGTTCCTTTTTCGCCTCTCCCGAAAACCGTTAGATGGTTTCTCGATCCAGTTTCGGACATTCCTCGAGTTTGATTTGACCTCTGAAAACTGAACCGGCAAAAGACAGGCATGTCTTTTGACCGCACTCCCGGCAATTCGATTGATCGAGCAGTTTAAAAATTTCCATGGCGTTTTTCGGTTGCGGCATTTATTGTCTCCCTTTTCGTTTACTTTTATCCCAATTGGTCAATTTTTGTTTTTATATCATAATAACGATAATGAGTTCAAATTAATTGAAGGGGCGAGGAGTTTTTCTAAATAGCCCATCAATGGACAATCTTTTTTAATTGATAATAATAACACTTCAATCTTACTTAGGATAATGATATGAACACTGTTGGGTTAAAAAGCAAGTGTGCATCTTGTAACAGGTTGTTCCTAAAGGAAGATACAGCTAAAGCGATGGAAAGAAACCGAACGAACAAAATATGTGGGATATGCTGGAAAAACTGACGCAACTTGCGTGTCAATTGGGCGCAAGCGATGCAAGAGCCATTTACACCACTGACATTTCAGTTGAAGATGATTTGGCGAACCTGTGCCGAGAACCTGGATGTGAGAACTACGGTCTGTCAGCCAGTTGCCCTCCTTATGTTGCAGGACCGGATGGATTTCGAAAATTACTGAATACGTTTAAACATGCGGTGGTTTTTAAAATCGATGTGCCTTCGGAAATTCTTTTTTCAGATGAACGCCGTGACGTATTTCGACTGCTTCATGAAATTGCCGCAAGTATCGAAAAGTCGGCTATAGAGATGGGATGTCATGATTCAAAAGCGTATGTAGGCGGCTCCTGCAAACAGATTTTTTGCCGGGATCATCCCGATTGCCGGGTTTTAGCGGAAAACGGGGAATGTCGAAATCCTTTTCTCGCCCGGCCGTCCATGTCCGGTTTTGGAATCAACGTACTCAAGTTAAAGAAGGCGGCCGGCTGGATGTCAAACAAAACTCCACGGGATACCGATCCTGATGCGGTTTCCATGGAAACGGTTTGCGGACTGGTATTGATCGGTTGATTCAGATCATGGGGGAAGATTCTCCTATCCGATGTTCCTCGGATAGAAGGCGTTGACTTATCTGATATGTAAAATATTTTAGGTTATTGGTTAAAAATTAATAACCCATTAAACCTTCAAAAATGCTGATGGTCCAAGCTTTTCTATGCAGATATGTGAGTATGTATTCACCGACCTGCCTGTCCCGCAGAGCGGGGCTTCCCTCAAGGTACAGAGGACACAGAATTCGGAGAGATGATCCGGAATATCGGCGACAGGGAAAAGTTATGGAACACCATCAAAGACAAAGGATATGATTATGAAAAAGAAAAAAATATTCATTGTGTATTTTTCGCCGGCAGGATCCACTCGGCATGTCGCGGAGGTTATTGAGAAACAGTTTTTGGCGCTGGGTGCCGAGGTGTCTTCATTCGATCTGGCTGAATGCAGCAGTGATGTCGCCACGACGATTTCGCTGCAGATGGAAGCATCAGAAGGCAAAAGCTGTCTATTTGTCGGCTCCCCGGTGTATGTCTCGCATGCGGTTCCGTTGGTGATGGAATTTATCGCCGGATTAAAAGAGAATACCGGTGCCTTTGCCGTTCCTTTTGTTACCTGGGGCGGGGCTTGCAGCGGTATCTCTTTATATGAAATGGGCAAAGAATTATTAAACAAGGGATTACCGCTTCTCGGCGCAGCCAAGGTCCTGGCCGTCCATTCCTTGATGTGGCCCCTTGAAAATGCTTTGGGGAAAGGGCATCCCGATGCTGACGACGACCAAATGGTTAAGGAACTTGTGGATCACATTAACCAAAAACTTCACGAAGATCACCCGGAAGGAATTAAACTGTCTGACCTGGCCTATCAGAGCAAAGAGAATCATGCAGAGATGGAAAAAATCAGTCTACAAGCCGCCAAAGCGCATATGCCGGAACGTACCATCGATACCGAGCTTTGCAATCAATGTCAGGTATGTTCAGACGTTTGCCCAGCGGATGCGGTTACTTTTGCGCCGTATCCGGAATTTGGCGATGGCTGTGTTTTTTGTTTTAATTGCATGAAAAAATGTCCGGAAGAAGCTATAAATACCGATCTGTCCGAAATTTGGCAGCGAATAAAAGACAGAGCGGCGTTTTTTTCTGAAAAACCTTACTCACAGATATTTACGATTCCACCTCTAATACAAAGGTCGTAATCATGAAACCGAACAACAAAGACTTGTTTTTAGAGAAAAGGCTTGAGAAATATGATAAATGGCTGGAAGCGGGGGAGATACCCTCTGCATCCAAGGTTGTTCCAGTCCGTGAGTCGATTGAAGCAAAGCAGTGGGTCATGCCGAGTGAACAGGCCCTTGACATACTTCGGGCCGCAGAAACCATTGCGCTGACCGATTGCGAATGCAGAACTCATTATAAGCGATGTGACAACCTGCTGGAGGTCTGTTTTCTTTTAGATGAAGTTGCCGTAATAAACATTGAAAAAGGCAGGGGGCGCAAGATCTTTCTTGAAGAAGCAAAAGATGTGTTACGATATGCCAATGAGAAAGGCCTCGTGCATTTAAGTTTTTACATGCCCGGAAACAAAATATATGCATTTTGCAGTTGCTGTTATTGCTGCTGCCATGATCTTCAAATGATGAGATTGTATGATCGAACCGATCTCATCGCCCGCAGCAGCTATATCGCCGAAACCGATATGGCGGCGTGTACGGGATGCGGAGAATGTATCGACAGATGTCTTTTTGATGCCCGCGTCCGGCAAGAAGATGAGATACATTATAATCCCGAATTGTGCTACGGCTGCGGGCTTTGTATAACCGTCTGTCCGGAAGAAGCTACTGAACTAAAACAAAAAGAGATTTAACACTGGATATTTTCTTCAAACCGGGTTCTGATAAATTTTTAGATGCGTAGTCCCTGGCAGCTTTGGGGGAGATTCTATCGAAGCGTTTGATTAAAAAAATCCATTAAGAAACTGGCGCCAAGGAATGTGATTTACTATGCCTGATCAAAAGAAAAGTTCTGACAAAATTTGGAAAATTTTGCGTGAATTGTATGAACGTAAAATCCCTTTTAATAAAGTACTTGGATTAAAGATCGAGTCTTTAAAAGTGGAAGAGGTGCGCGTAAAGTTTGAGATGAAAGACGCGTTTGTCGGAAATTATGTTCATGGAATTCTACACGGGGGTGTTATCTCCGCAGTGTTGGACACCACCGGCGGGTTAACTGCTTCTTTGGGTGTCCTTCAGAAAATGGCCGGACAAACACCAGAAAAGTTCGGAAAAAGTTTAACAAAAATCGGCACCATCGATCTTCGTATCGACTACCTGAGGCCGGGCAAAGGGAATTATTTTGTTGCAACAGGCGCCATTATGCGGGCTGGCAGAAGAGTCAGTGTAACCCGCATGGAGCTATATAATGATCAGGACGTATTGATCGCTGTCGGCACCGGAACATATATCGTAGGTTAAAAGAGTTTTGGTTCATGTCATAGTTGAATTTTAAACATTTAAAACGAACTTTTGCTTTAAGATGCGATAATAATGGCTGAGTTAAAGGATTGAATTAAGGACATACAATGGCCGAAAAAATAACGTTTTTGTCAGAAGGATATAAAATAGAAGGGTTGCTCAATCAAAAGGACGAAAAGAAGGGTGTTGTGGTTACCCATCCCCATCCGCTTTATGGCGGAGACATGAATAATCTGGTGGTGGAATCCATTGTTCATGTTTACCATATGAAAGGATATTCAACGTTAAAGTTCAACTTCAGAGGCGTCGGAAGAAGCCAGGGGGCCTATGACGACGGCCTTGGTGAACAAAAAGACGTATTGTCTGCCCTTTCATTCCTTGCGGATATGGGGATGGAGCAGATAGATTTAGCAGGATATTCATTCGGCGCTTGGGTGAACGCACATGCCTTACAGAAGGATACCTTGACAAAACAGATGATCATGGTTTCCCCGCCGGTTGGGTTTATGGATTTTAAATCTATTGTCACGATGAACACCCTTAAATTTGTGGTCACCGGAAACAGGGATGATATCGCACCTGCAGATATGATAGAAAAGATGATTTCTACATGGAATCCCAATGCCCGTTTTGAAGTTATAGATGGTGCGGATCATTTTTATGGCGGGTATTTGAAACAACTGGAATCGGTTTTGTCTTCAACGTTCTAAGCTTTAGATTGAGTGAAAGTTTAACCGATAAACGATGAAAAAATATGTTCGAGCCAAGTGAATTCGCTGCGATTATTGTCTTTATTGCCAAAATTCCGGCGTTGCCAGAGGACCAGGTTGTTTTCCCAAGGGAAAACCGGCCAGGGACGAAAGGGTTTTAGAGCGTATTGCCGAATTTTGGACCAGGTTCGTACATACCTTTGGCCCCGGAGCGTCTGTCGTTCACATCCGTGGAGATCTTCTTGGAGAACGAGTTTCGGGTTCATGGATAGAATTACTTTTTCCCAGTGACAATCAGGATATACACGCTGGCAGATAACCACAGCACAATGGATGCCTTTCAGTTCTTCTACGTGGGTTCCAGGAAAAAAATGTGCCGCCTTCCAGAACCGGTCAGGACTTCCCTGATAATAATGTGTCAGCAAGGCATTCATGCCGTCAGGGTCCATAAATACTTCATTCATGTCAGGCCCAATCCGGTCAGCATAATCAATCCCCACATAATAGC
>PKTV01000019.1 GCA_002868985.1 Desulfobacteraceae bacterium
CCTTTGGCGATGCTCGCATCCTTCTTGCCGAAGAACGGACTTTCCCACAATTCAGTTGATTTTGCACCCAAACTTTTGCATTATCTACCCTGGTGCGGTAACGGCAGGGTTCATTCCGGCGCGTAACAGCTAATACTGCAAAAGGGTTTAAATGATCAAGCAATATCTCGACCGTTCTTTCCGGCAACGGTTGAAACTAAAGCGGTGAAAAATGGTATCAACCGATCGGGTCAAACGCCTTAGAAGAGAAAAGCGGCAAGCGGCGGTATATCAGTATCAGAAGGATTGCCGTTATTTTGCCCAGATAGCCGACAATTTAAAAGAAACCGGGGCGAAGGAGCTATCTGAACTCGGCGCCGAAGATGTCAGACCGGAATTCAGCGGAATTCATTTCAGGGCCGACAAATCAACCCTGTATCGAATTAATTATCTGACCAGGCTTCTTTCACGGTGCCTTGCACCGTTAATATCGTACGCTTGTCATGATACCGATACACTGTATCAGAAGGCCAAACAGATCGAGTGGGAAGATTTTTTTGGAAAAGGCAATACCTTTGCCGTATCGGGGAATGTTTCCGACAGCGTGATTTCGCATTCAAAGTACGCTGCCCTCCGCCTTAAAGATGCGGTTGCCGACTATTTCAAAGAAAAAACCGGTCAGCGTCCGGATGTGTCGGTAAGAAATCCGGATATCCTGCTGAACCTTCATATCCGGTACGATAAGGCAGTAATAAGCATCGATACTTCAGGCGGTGCGCTTCACCGGAGAGGATACAGAGAGGAGACCGTTTCGGCGCCGATGCAGGAAACCGTCGCCGCCGCGATTATCCGATTCAGCGAATGGGACGGTTCTGTTCCTTTATATGATCCTTTGTGCGGTTCGGGAACCCTTTTGTGTGAAGCGCTCATGCGGTATTGCAATGTTCCTGCGGGTGTTTTCAGGAATCGATTCGGTTTTGAATGTCTGCCCGACTTTGAGGGCGCTGTCTGGAAGCAGATAAAAAAAGAGGCCGACGGACACATCCGGGAACTGCCGATAGGGCTCATTGCGGGCAGTGATGTGTCCGCGGAGGCTGTCAACGCGTCGCGGACAAACCTGATGGGGCTCCATTACGGAAATAACGTCAGCGTTGAAAGGGCGGACTTTAGAAAGCTGTCCGTCCTTGAAGAGCATGTCATTGTAACCAATCCGCCTTATGGCATCCGGATGGGCGGAGACGAGAACCTTGAAATGTTTTATAAAAACCTCGGCGATTTTCTGAAACAGAAATGCAAAGGCTCGGCCGCTTTTGTTTATTTCGGAGAACGGGAGTATATCAAAAAAATCGGGCTGAAAGCATCATGGAAAAAACCGATCAAGGCCGGCGGGCTTGACGGCAGGCTGGTTAAATACGAGATGTACTGAGAACACCAAGGAGGTCTGCTCCTGGCATTTGAAAAAACCGGGCACTAACTATTAAGTTTCATAAGAATTAAGCTTTAAATCATATCTTTAATATGCCTGAAAATATATTTGTATGGGCAGAAATCCGATAAGAAATTTTAAGACCAATCGCGGAAAGGGAAAGGCATGAAAAGAAAATTCCTGGGTGTATGCGTCTTGTTGGCTTTTTTGTTTGGCTGTGGGACTGTTCCCATTCCCGGGCCGCACGAAGAACAGGCTTTGAATTTTGTGGTTATGGGGGATAACCGGCCGGCAAATGTGTTTCGACCTGAGCAGCCGTACATATATCACAAGGTGGTTGAAAAGACCGTTGCGCTCGACCCTGTCCTGATACTTAATACCGGCGATCTTGTATTGGGTTATGACGCGTATTCACAAGAGAAGGCCGATAAAGAATTCGACGACTTCGAGAAAGCCACGGCGCAGATACGGGAAAAGGATATTCCCTTGTACATCACGATGGGAAATCATTACGGGTACACGGAATTTGCTCGGGAAGCCTTTACCAAAAGATATAAAAACAAACAGACCGGGACGCTTTATTATTCGGTTGATGTAAAAAACTGTCATTTTATTGTTCTGTGCAGTGAACTCGAGAATGAAGCGTCGCAAATCACGGGTAAACAACTGGAGTGGCTGAAAGGGGATTTGAAGCGGGCCGAGGGGAAACATATTTTTATCATTCTGCACAGACCCTTATATCCGAAAATTAAACATCTGAAAGATTCGTTGAACAAATATCCGGAAAAACGGGATGAGCTTGCCGGTCTCTTCAAACAATACAAGGTTGATATGGTATTCGTCGGCCACGTGCATGTATATAACTTTTCGGTTGTTGGCGGATTGAATCAAATCATTGCCGGAGGTTCCGGTGCGCCGCTGGCCGGGAACCTGAATGATGGAGCATTCAATCATTTCTTCCATGTGATTGTAAACGGGGATAATATCGATTACCGGCTGATTCCCCTGCAAAATGAAGTGGGGCTGGCCATACAGTTGATGAAGGAGGGTCGGGTACAAGGCACATTGAGTCTGGCCGAAAAAGCGGTGGCGGCGTTCCCGGACCACCCCATGCCGCATATCATAGCGGCGGCGGGATATAAATCGACCGGCCGGACGTTGGAATACAATGCAGAGATCATCAAACTTGTCTCGATTTTAGGGAGCGAGGAAGAAGTTTTTTTCAGGCTGGGAGAATTTTGCTTAAACGTCAAACGACTCGATCTCTCGGATTTTTATCTTTCCAAGGCGCTGGCCATGGACAACGACTCCTTTAATGTTTGGTATCACTATGCCCAGCTGAAAACGGAGCAAAAGCAATATCCCGCCGCTCTTGAAATGTATAAAAAGGCATTGCCGCTTACCGTTAACGAGCATTTCAAACAGGATATCAGGAAAAAAATCGATAAAATCGGAAAGTTGATGTGAATTAAAGGGGTTATGTGAAATATGCGTCGGGTATTGATATGTTGATAAGATTGTAAAAAATGGCCTAACCAAATGATTGAGAAAATGCCTAAAGCCGAAGCATTTTGGAATCTATTCTCATGCTTAAAAATCCGTCCAATATCGTTTTGATTGGGATGCCCGGTTCAGGGAAGAGCACTGCCGGCATCATTTTGGCGAAGTTGACATCACTCGATTTCGTCGATACGGACGTTCTTATCCAGACATCTCAGGGTCGAATCCTGCAGGATATCGTTGATACGGAAGGTTACATGGCTTTGCGCGAGATCGAAGAACGTGTCCTTTTGAAACTCGATTGCTCCAATCATGTCATCGCCACCGGGGGCAGCGCCGTTTACAGCCATGCGGCCATGATGCACCTGAAATCAAATGCTGTGGCTGTCTTTTTGAACGTTGAGTTGCCGGTATTGGAATCGAGGATTCACGATTTTGCGACAAGAGGTCTTGCAAAACGTCCGGATCAGAGCATTGAGGACCTGTTTGAGGAACGTTTCGTTTTATATACAAAGTACGCAGATGTTACGATCGAGAGCAGTGATTTTACACAGGAAGAAGTTTGTGAAGACATCATCTCTTCCCTACCGACGGGTTGGGGGAACGTCCGGCGCCATAGGAACAGGAGGTAAAACATGTACATATCATTGAAGGGCAAAACTGCCATTGTCACAGGCGCTTATCGCGGTATCGGCAGAGAGATCGCATTAAAACTCGGCACCGCCTTTTTATCCTGCTGGGTTTTAGCGGGGGATCTTGAACCAAAATCTTTATTTTGAGACAGCTTCATGTTAAAATAAAATTGTTCGGATGCGAAACTTGAGTAACAGGGAAATATTGACATCTATAGGGGTTCGTGTCATTAGAAATAACATGCCCCTATAGATTATGATGATCTCAAGGTTCTTTTGGAAAAAAATTCGGAGTGGACGTCGTTTTGGGAACACATTCATATTGGTCTGTTTTTTAATACCTGAATCTTGCATGAAAATTAATGAGAATCTATAGGTTACTTGATTGAAGAGGGTTTAAGAAAAAACATATCATCGTTCATTATGCCCGAATGGTATATTGGATGATGATTTTTTTTCTCATTAATTTTCACCTAAAAGGATATATTTGTTGTTGAGAAGATTTGTTGAATGGACTTTTTTTATTTCACCAGGCACGAACGCGTTGATTTTGCAGAACGAATAGTTTCCTTTGTTCTTGTAGTTACAGTGTTATTTCTCTTTGGGTGCAGTCGTACCCCCGTAACGCCATCCCCCAAACCTGCCTCGCCGATCCCGCTGCCATCGATCCATTACACCATTCAGGTGGGCGCGTTCTCAAATATGGATAACGCCGTTCGATTTACCGAAAAATTACGCAAACAGGACATCAATGCCTATCATTTTTTACATCAATCGGGTTTATACAAGGTTCGATTCGGTAATTTTTCATCCAGAAAGGCCGCCGTAAACAGGGCTAAGGCGCTTTCTTCTAAAGGAATTATCCACAATTTCTATATCGTCGCTCCCAAGAATTATTCAAAGACTCACTTGAGAGATAAAATTTTGAGAACAGCAGACAGCTTCATCGGTGTACCCTACAGGTGGGGCGGCGAGTCAGTGGCATAGGGGTTTGACTGCAGCGGCTTTACCATGACAGTATACCGCCTGAACGGATTGGATCTTCCAAGATCATCTCGATCGCAGTGGCATGCAGGCGAATCCGTAAATAGAACCAAGCTTGAAAAAGGACATCTGGTGTTTTTCCGCACCAACAGCTCAAGGAAAATTTCCCATGTCGGGATATATGATGGAAACGGACGATTTGTTCATGCGCCGGGGAAAGGAAAAGGGGTGCGAAGGTCGTC
>PKTV01000070.1 GCA_002868985.1 Desulfobacteraceae bacterium
TGCATAAATTGTCCTGATGTCCAAACAAAAAGAGCCATTTCAGGTTATACGAAACCACCAATAAAACAAACCAAGTACAACCCTTTGACAACCGATGATTTATTATAATATAATTTTATAACCCACGGAGTTTTTACATGAATTCTACAAATATCGACATATTCAACATGATCATGCATGCCGGCCCAATGGTTAAATTTGTGCTGCTTGTTTTGCAGTTTTTTTCAATCACCTCATGGGCAATCATGATCATGAAATATCGCTATATTAAAAAGGCATTTGCCGAATCCGCTGAATTTATTGATTTTTTTTGGAAGAGCAGGAATCTTTCCAACGCGTTTTCCAAAGCCAAGCAACTTCGCGGCAGCCCCGTAGCCAGAATTTTTCGCGTAGGGTATGCGGAACTTAAAAATCTGAGCCGCTCCGGCACTTCAAAAAAACAGGAAGCGAAAAGCTCATCAGAGAGCGAAAACGCTTCTTTGAGCGCAAGATTTACGGGAATCGACAACGTTAAACGCGCACTGCGCAGGGCGATTAACAGTGAAACGACCCGTATGATTCGAATGGTTCCTTTTCTTGCAACAACCGGAAACACAGCACCTTTCATCGGATTATTTGGGACCGTGTGGGGTATTATGAGTTCTTTTCATGGTATCGGACTTAAAGGTTCCGCCAGTCTTGCTGCCGTAGCTCCGGGAATTTCAGAAGCACTTGTCGCAACAGCGGCTGGACTGGCTGCTGCAATTCCTGCTGTCATCGCATTTAATCATTTTATGCAGAAGATAAGAATTATCGAATCTGAGCTGCACAATTTTTCCGCAGATTTTCTAAATATTATTGAACGTGATATAATGTAATCTGCAAGGAGAGATACAATGGCATTAGGATCCGACAGTGATCGCCTGATATCTGATATTAATGTAACACCGTTTGTTGATGTTATGCTCGTTCTTTTGGTTATTTTTATGGTTACCGCGCCAATGATGATGCAGGGCGTGGACGTCGCACTGCCTGAAACCACCTCACAGCCGCTTGCTGCAAAAAAAGAGAATCTCGTCATCACCATCAACAACCAAAATCAAATATTTATTAACAATCATCAGCTCGGCATCGATTTTCTTCAGGATAAACTAAAAAAAATATTGGAAGGTCGAGATAAACGGGAGGTCTATCTTCGGGCGGACCGGGAAATATCTTACGGATTTGTTGTCCGTGTTATGGCGGAGATAAAAGCAGCAGGAGTTGACAAGCTGGGCATGGTGACAGAACCGATTAGCGAAAAAAAGAAAGGCCAGTAACATAAAAAGCCAATATCATCGCCCAGAGGAGTATACTTTGGTTATCTCCTGAAAACTGGGCAAGTTATAAGTGTCTAAAGTAAGCCAAAGTGAATATTTATCCCGTATAAAGCGGGAAAGTTATGAAGTCGCTTTGCTCCACTGATTTATATAATTGAAAGAATTCCTTAACCCTGGCCCAGGGCGGGCTTTAGCTCACTTCAAACTCTTGCAACGTTTCTTCGGATAGAGCCATCTATCTCTGACTCCCGCAATGCGGGACAAACATGGTCCAAAGAACCAGGTTTGCAATGTTAAAAAAATAAACTGATGAACAAAAGAATATATCCTCACACATACCAAAACGAGGAAAACGAGCACCGGGGGTTTTTTTCTAATTTTGCGGTTTCTCTTTTATGTCATCTGATTTTTTTCGTTATTTTGATTTTTGCACCCGGCTATGCGACCGATAGAAACCCCTCTCTTTCGGTCATAAATGTCAGCCTTGTGACATTACCTTCACAGAACAATGCGCCGTTACCCGCTAAAGTTAAAACACAAACAGTCGTTGAAAAAAAGGATCAAAAAACAACGATTTCTTCTAAAGCGGTTCCGAAAACCGATCAAAAATCCCCGGAATCGATTTCTTTAAAGCCGAAGAAAAAAAAGGTAAAACAGTCTCTTAAGAAAAAGACATTCAAAACTGACAAGGTTGTTAAAAGTGCCATCAGCCGAATTAAAAAAGAAGTGGAAGATTCGAGACCCGATGAGGTCAATAAGGCCATCGCCCGCCTGAAAGATCAAGTCGAGAAGACCGGGCCCCCAAGCCTGAGCAAACAGCAGAAGACAAAAGAAACGGGGCCCCCAGGCGGATCCGCCACCGGCAGCAAAAAAGATTTGGAACTCATTGATATATATATGATCGAAATACAATATAGGATTCAGAAAAATTGGTCATTTACAGCGCAACTGGCCGGAGGTCGTACGGATCTTGAAGCATGGCCGGCGATCAAAGTCATGCCGAACGGCGAAATAAAAGATGTCTGGTTTGACAAGAGATCCGGCAACAGCTATTTTGATGAACAGGCAAAAAAAGCGATTCTAAAGTCGAATCCGCTTCCACCCCTCCCAAAAGGGTATTGGCGCCCATACTTTGAAGTCGGGTTTCGTTTTACGGCTTCAGGCCTCAGTCAATAATTTGTGTCTAAGTTCATGTATTCGTAAATACAGTTACGTATTTATAACTTGGTTTTTTCATTCTATGTATGCAAAAGTTTAGATTTCAGCTTATACGGAATCGTGTCCAGATAAAAATACATCATCGTATTTATGAATTAGAGCACCAAGGAACAAGATTTTTAGGACATTAAAAAGGACGTTATATTTGGAGATTAAAGGAGCTTGCTTCCACTATGAAAAGTTGTCGAACATTGATTGCTTGCTTGATCGCTACAGTATTTATTTTTACGATACCCGCACTGTCTCTGGCTGGATATGATTATATCGACATCACCCAACCTTATTTAAGAAAACTTCCTATCGCAGTCCCTTTTTTCAAAAAAATATCCACTGAAGATGACGCTGCCCAGCTGTCGAGAACATTATCTGATTTACTTGCTGAAACGCTTGATTTTACAGGATATTTTAAAATTATGAACAGAGAAGCTTTTCTTGTAAATCCGCAAACGGATGCCGGTTTTGCCAATGTCATTTTTCACGACTGGACCAGTATCGGAGCGGAGCTTCTGGTTACCGGCGGTGTGTTGGTGAAAGACAATTTGCTCGAAATTGAGCTTCGTCTCTACGACACCTTTAAAGAAAAACTGTTGGTTGGAAAAAGATATAAAGGGGGAGTTGGTGATCAGAGAAGAATCATCCGTCGTTTCTGTAGCGATGTGATTTACAGCCTGACCGGTGACCGTGGCATTTTTGACACTGAAATTGCATTTATTTCAACAAGTTCTGGTACCAAGGAAATTTATGTCTGTGAATTTGACGGATACAACATCAGGCGGGTGACACATACCAAAAGTATTACCCTCACTCCTGCATGGTCATCGGACGGGCAATGGCTCGCTTATACCTCATATGCCAGGGGCAAACCCGATCTTTACATAAAACATTTAAAAGAAAAACGTGGAACTGTGGTTTCGAAAAAGGGTGTTAACATAACGCCTGCGTGGCTTCCAAACAAGTTTGATCTGGCGGCAACACTTTCATTTTCGGGTGATCCGGAAATTTATTTATTGACCGGAACCGGAAAAGTTATTAAAAGATTGACCAATAACAAAGGCATTGATGTATCACCCGCTTGGTCTCCGGATGGTAAAAATATGGCCTTTGTTTCAAAAAGATCTGGAACTCCACAAATTCATGTTAAAAATTTAGATTCCGGCCAGGTAAATAGACTGACGTTTCAGGGACGCTATAATACTCAGCCCAGTTGGTCACCCAAAGGAGATAAAATTGCATATTCAAGCATGGAAGGGGGTCTCAACAATATCTTCCTAATCGGCATTGATGGTCAGGGTCCGATTCAATTGACACACAATGAAGGCGATAACGAATCACCGTCCTGGTCTCCGGACGGGAACCTTATTGTTTTTAGTTCAACACGGGAAGGGCCTTCCAGAATCTACGTCATGACAGGCTACGGAACCGACCAGAGACGACTACTTACCTTAAAAGGCCAGCAATCACAACCAAAATGGTCACCAAAGATGACCCGAAAATAAAATTGGACGATTTCATTAAAAATCTAATTTTACATGATAAATATGAGTCTATGTCTTGCTTCTACATTCGAAAATTGTTAATCTTTTGTATTGGAGAAATATATCGTTTAGATTTTTACCACTAAATGTACAAATTCACAATGAAGGAACGAAAAAGGAGGCAACAATGCGAAAAAAATTATGGATCTTTTTGGCTCTGGCATTTATTATCCCAGGATTGCTGTTGACCGCTTCATGTGCAAAGAAGGCTGTAAAGGATGATGCTGCTTTAGCAAAACAGGCTGAAGATGAGGCAGCGATGAAAGCAAGAGAGGCTGATGAAAAAGCCAGACAGGAAGAACTGGCGCAACAGCGGGCGTTAGAAGAAGAACGACTCAAGGAACAAGCAGAGCTTAAGGACATGTTTCTGAATAATGACATCTATTTTGAATTCGATAGTTCCACTTTAACCGCAGATGCACAGCTAATTTTGAAGAAAAAAGCAGAGTGGCTCCAGAACAATTCTGGGGTGATGTCAACCATCGAGGGACACTGTGATGATCGAGGTACCAATGAATATAACCTTGCATTGGGAGATCGACGTGCAACAAGTGCAAAGAATTTTTTGGTTGACCTTGGAATTCCAGCATCACGCCTAACCACCATAAGCTACGGTGAAGAGAAAGCGTTCGCCATGGGGCACAACGAGGCTGCCTGGAAGCAGAACAGGCGAGCCCATTTCAGTCTTCAGTAA
>PKTV01000013.1 GCA_002868985.1 Desulfobacteraceae bacterium
AACTGGGGCCCCTGGGACGGCGGCATGGTCTGTTCGGCGCTCAAACGAAAGTTTGAAACCGGCGGCATTGATCTCATCCCCGTGGACGCCGGCGCCAGGTGCATGGTCCATGAAATGAAGGGCCATGGCAACTTGCCGGTGGAAGTGGTCATCGGCGCCAATGTCCTTTCTGAAAAAGAAAAAGATGTTACCAAAATTGCAGAATCAGCCTTGGAACGGCCCATTGTTCTGAATAAAAAAGAAAACCTCTCTATGACCGTTCAGCGCGAAATCGATGTGGATCGATATCCGATTCTCGGCGCCCATATTCTGGATGGAAAACCCGTGGTGCCTTTTGCCTTGATCGCCGAATGGCTCGGCCACGGCGCTCTGCATGAAAACCCGGGACTTTTGCTTCACGGCCTGGACGATATGCGCATCTTTCAGGGCATCAAGCTCGATAAAAATAAAAAACACATCCGTCTCATGGCCGGTAAAACGAGAAAAAAAGGCGCGGCTTTTGAGGTAGATGTCCAAATCAGAGACGGCATTAAAGACAATATCGAGGTGATCCACTCCGGAGCCTCGGCCATTTTAGCCGATCGACTCGAACCGCCGCCTGCTTTTGACCTATCCGCATATATCGGCACCAACGGATATTCAAAAACCATCGATGAAATCTACGAAAACATCCTGTTCCACGGGGTTGAACTTCAAGGTATCCGGGAAATTATCGGGTATTCATCCCAATCCATCACCGCACGAATTTCTTCAGCGCCCTCCCCTGTCAAATGGATGAAGGAACCCTTAAGAAGCCGGTGGATCGCCGATCCTTTGGTCCTTGATTCCGCGTGCCAGATGGCGATACTGTGGTGCTTTGAAGAACGGGGCATGGTGTCTTTGCCCAGTTACAGTGCCAGCTATCGTCAGTACCGTGATGCTTTCCCCTCGGACGGGGTGACTGCGGTCCTTGAGATCAAAGAAGCCACCGATCACAAAATAAGAGGAGATTTCACATTCTTAGATACCAATGAAGTCGTGGTGGCCCGGATGACAGGCTATGAGGCGGTCATGGATGAATCTTTGTCTAAGGCATTCAAACCCGAACAGGCCGCATAAACATGCAAAATAATTTTCAACAAATTGATTATTTCTGCATGAGTATATTTGTCATTATTTTGCCTTTAATTATTTTGCATATTTAGTCGTCAACCTTCTTTTAAGTTTAGGCGCTCGTCCATCCAATCACCATTCTCACGATTTTAATTCGTTCAGCTAAAAGTGTAAATTATCTTGGCAAGTTAATAACTCAAGTTTCGCACAGCTTGACTTAACTGAAGCCTTATTTAATGTTGCTTGGATAGGTCTTATTCAAGTGAATTTCGAAGGCTTATTGACGCGAATAAGAGGTCCATGGGACCTCTCGGAATCCCGGATATTTCTAATGAGGCTCTGATTTTTGGATATATTTTAGTACTCTTCTCATCAAAAGGTATAATTTAGAAAGTTGATACAAACTTTTCGATTACCAAGGTCTATCCCTCTTACGCATAACGTCGCGTGTCATGGGCGGCGTGTTTTTCGCCGGCCCTTGCACACGCATGTTGGGCATTTTTAGAACGAAAATAGCCGTTGTAGAATGGTAATAACTTTTAATTGTGTTTCCGGATCAATAGTCCCGAGCTTTTTGACGAGTCGTTTTTTATCAATAGTTCGGATCTGGTCTAAGACAATTTGTCCTTTTTTCTTTTTGAATGTGCATGAGACTCGGGTGGGATACTCTTTCCCGGCGGTGGTCATCGGAGCGACTATTACGGTGCGGATGTGTTTGTTCATTTCATTAGGTGAAATAATCAAACATGGCCTGGTTTTCTGAATTTCGGAACCAACTGCAGGATCAAGATTTGTCAAATATACATCAAATCAGTTTGCTACCATTGCCATTCATCGTCATCCCAATAATGTGAAATGTTTTCGACCTCATCTATAATCATATCATCGCCTTTATCAGCCATAGCCTTAAAAGCGTCATCCCATCCGGCTCTTGGATTTGCTACAGGTCGTATAATTATCTGATCTTTATCAACATCTAACTCGACATCTTCCATGATCCCAGTCTGTTCGAGCAGAGGCTTTGGAATACGTATCCCTTGGGAATTCCCGATCTTCACTATACGTGCTCTCATATTTGACCTCCTTGACAAGAAATGTTAATACATTGTAATTACATCTCCTTTAAAAGTCAAAAATCAAAAGTATAGTTTCTTGTCAAATTATGCTGCCCAACAAGTAATTATATAGTTTTTTTCTTGGTTACTCCCGCTAAAAATTTTCTGGATAACATGCGATTTGTAATGTTATCCCGCAAGACCTTAACATTATTTTTTAACCGAGCACTACTTGCCATAGTGCTCAATCAATTTAAATGAGAAATTTGTGAGGAATAGAAACTATATTCTGTTGCTTCCAAATCCAGATCACTTGCCATCCTCGGTAACTATCAATGAATGTCCAGACGCTTTTAGATAATCTGTTCTTTTTATTGACATTCAAACAATACTACGAATAGTCTTATATATAGATAGTGCCCATCCACGAATCCAAAATGAACACGATGGGTGTCCAATTCAGAAATGAGCATTTTTTGTCCTGAGAAAGTTGAGCACCTTTATCTTTTAAATCAGATGCGAAATCCCGCTTGGTTTAGCGGGTGCCGCACCCGCCGTCGCCCGAAAAAGGGCTATGGCGAGACAAGCAAGGGTTTTTGGTCCCCGCAAAGCGGGACAGGAAGGCGTACTGCCTGTACGCCGCAGCCGGAAACCCGTGGAGAACGACGAGCAGGGCAAAAAAGGCCATTTATGGATAGACACTAGACAGAGGGGTTGAGCATGCTGATCGTCGGAGAAAATATCAATACCAGTCGAAAGCGCATTGCCGAAGCGGTTGAAAAACAAGATGCCCAATTTATCGTTCAAGCAGCAAAAAACCAGGCTGATGCCGGTGCTGATTTCATTGACGTAAACGCCGGAACGTTTGTAAATAGGGAAACCGAATATCTATGCTGGCTGGTTAAGACGGTTCAAGACGCCGTTGATCTGCCCCTGTGTCTGGACAGCCCCAATCCCGAGGCGCTGTCTGAAGCGGTCAAACACCACCGGGGCGAGCCGATGATCAATTCGATTTCGCTGGAAGAAGATCGTTTCCAAGGCCTTTTGCCGGTGATTACCTCACAGCCGTGTAAAGTTGTGGCCTTATGTATGGCCCAGACCTCCATGCCGACAACAACAGACGAGAGGGTCGCCGTGGCTGCGGAGCTTATTGAAAAACTCACCAACGCCGGTGTTGCCCTGGAAGACATCTATGTTGATCCCTTGGTGCAACCCGTATCGGTCGACGTGAACATGGGAAACGCCGTGCTTGAGGCCATTCAACGGATTATGGAAACGTTTCCGGGAGTACACACCATCTGCGGACTTTCCAATATTTCTTATGGCCTGCCGCTCCGCAAACTTGTAAATCGTAACTTTCTGGCACTGGCGACAGCCCGCGGACTCTCGGCCGCCATTCTTGACCCTACGGATAAACGTCTCATGGCAACCCTTCTTTCCACGCGGATGATTCTTGGCAAAGATGAATACTGCGGTGACTTTATCGATGCCTATCAAGACGGTATTATTAGTAAAGATTAGTTACTATGGAGTCCAATCCCACTCGATATTTTTTACTGATATACTGACCTTGATATAAAAACAGAAAAAGTTACAAGTGTCTAAAGTGAGCTAAAGTTAAGGATATTTTCAGCCAATTATATTTTAATGACAGCGCGTTAGCGCTGCCTCAACTTCACCGATAAATACGGGATAAATAGGCACTTTAGTTCACTTCAAACTTTAGTCACTTATGAAAAGGCTTTGGTAACATTTCCATTGGTAAGGGTTATTTCGAGTATATAATTTGCTTATTAGTAATAACTGAGGCAAAAGCAACACTTAAAAAGGGGGAAACCGATGAGCTACCAAACACTGTTGGATGCAGTTATAAAGGGAGATATCAAAACGGCAAAGGAGGAAACCCTTAAGGCTGCTGATGCCGGCCAAAATGCCCAGGACATTCTTGACCAGGGTCTCATAGAAGCCATGAACGTTGTGGGCGACAAATTTACCAAGGGTGCCATTTTTGTTCCCCAAATGTTGCGATCCGCCAAAACCATGCAGGAATGTATCGAGGTGTTAAAACCGCACTTTCAAGAAAACGCCATGACAACCAAAGGAAAAATCGTTATCGGAACGGTCAAGGGCGATTTACACGACATCGGTAAAAACCTTGTGGGCATGATGCTGGAAGGTGCCGGTTTCAGTATTATCGATCTTGGAGTCGATGTTGCTCCGGAAGTATTTGTTGATAAAATCAAAGAAGCGAATGCCGATGTTGTGGGCATGTCGGCATTACTTTCCACCACAATGCCCTCCATGTCTTTGACGATCAAGGCATTGGCTGATTCGGGCTTAAGGGACACCGTAAAAGTCATCATTGGCGGCGCACCGGTTACAAGAAAATATGCCGAGGATATCGGGGCTGACGCTTACGCTTCGGATGCAGGCTCGGCGGTGCTTGAAGCCAAAAAGCTTCTTAATATATTGAGATGATTGTAACCGTTCAAAGGTTTTCCCGCCTTTGGCGGCACCGTAGGCGACCATGGCTAAAGGTTCGGGGATAGTTAGTAAAGGTAAACGAAAAAACAACCCTGAAC
>PKTV01000015.1 GCA_002868985.1 Desulfobacteraceae bacterium
AATGAGGTGATGTCCTTGCATACGGCCGCCAAAAAGTAATAATTGGTTTTAACGTTGTAAAGTATAATACTTATAACTTACCGTTACAACCTTAGTAGGCATTTTAAATTTCAGATATATCTTTACAATTGAGTTAGCATATGAATAAATTCGCCTTGACATTTAAGATTCAATAGCAATGATGATATAAAAATATTAGGAAAAAATAAATACCGAATAAATATTGTATGTTATAATTTTATTTTTGTTTGTTATCAATAGGGGTTAAGCAGTTTGTCATATGTCAATACGTGAAGATTTCGAAAAACGGGAAAAAGGCTTTATCGCTCCTTTTGGATGTTTAAGTTCCAAATCCCAAGGCCGTCAGAGAGACGAAAAAGCCTGTTCTGTTCGTACCGCATTCCAGCTGGATCGCGATCGAATTGTCTACTCAACCGCCTTCAGGCGGTTAAAACGCAAAACCCAGGTTTTCCTGTCTCCCATGGGAGATCATTATCGAACACGCTTAACACATACATTAGAAGTCTCTGAAATTGCAAGAACCATAGCGCGCGCCATGCGCCTGAACGAGGATCTCGTTGAGGCCATTGCCCTTGCACATGATCTCGGTCATCCACCTTTTGGTCACGGTGGTGAGATGGCGCTTAAAGAAATTTATTCACCGGATTTTTCACATCACAAACAGAGCTTGCGTATTGTTGATATTTTGGAACAAAACGGTAAAGGGCTAAATCTTACGTATGAGGTTCGCGACGGGATTTTAAAGCATTCCAAAGGATATGGAAAGATTATTCCCGACGACCCCGCCGAAATGGCATGTACTGTTGAAGGAAGCATCGTTCGAATTGCCGATATTATGGCTTACTTGAATCATGATCTGGATGATGCCATCAAGAGTGGTGTTATCAATGCCGATCAAGTTCCGAAAACCTGCGAAAAAGTTCTCGGTCACACTCATTCCGAGCGTGCTACGGCCATGATCAAGGATTTGATTTCTAACAGCAAACCTCAAGATGGTACGCTGTATTTAAACATGAGCGATGAAGTTTTTAACGCCATGACCGAACTGAGGCAATTCCTTTATGAAAATGTCTATCGTTCCCCCCGGGTTCATAGCGAATTTACCAAGGCCAGACGGATTCTGACCGAACTTTACACCTTTTTTCTTAATAACGAAATATTACTTCAGAAAGAACTTGCGGCTATGGAAATGTCGAAGTGCAACCACAGCAGCCAATCCAGGGAAAGGTGCGTTTGTGATTTTATCGCCAGTTTAACGGACCGGCGTGCGCTCGATTTGTATTCGACCATCTTTTTCCCTTCGCCTCTGGTATAAACGTTACTTGAATGATGGGTTTGCCGACCGTTACCCCGTATCAGTTATCCCGAATCCAGCCTCATACCTTTGCACCTTTTTTAAAGCGTCTAAAAAAGATATTTGCATCCATGGATCAAAAATACCAGGAGGCCGCCGACTATTATGGCTTCAACTGCAAGGGCTGTGAGGATAACTGCTGCCTAACCCGCTTCTATCACCATACACTTATTGAATACCTCTATATCAAGGAAGGGTTTCATGGTCTTGAAAATAAGAAACAGGTCGAAGTGAAACAAAGGTCTTTGGCCGTGTGCCGGAAAACCGATGAAGCCGATGAGAAGGGAACGCCTGTACAACAGATGTGCCCGGTCAATTTTGGGAGCCTTTGTATCCTGTATCCGTATCGGCCCATGATATGCAGATTGCACGGTATTCCCCATGAACTCCGGAGGCCCGACCATGGCATATTAAATTCTCCGGGTTGTGGCACTTTTGCTCTGAAATGCCATGGAAAGAAGCGTTTTAAGTTTGACCGAACCCCCTATTACATGCAAATGGCAGCGTTGGAAAAGGAGATGAGACAGGCAGTGGGGATGACGCAAAAGATTAAAATGACCGTTGCGCAGATGATCGTAACGTTTGGTGAAAGGTAATGGGTGATAAGTAATTTGGCAACACGTTAGCTTTTTTTAAACATTGCCGCTTCAGGTACAATTAAATTTTCGCTGAAAGAACTCGTGAATAAAGGCTCGTAATGAAAGAACCGGCCTGGATTATTAATAAAGATCTCTGCTTTAACAGAGAGTTTCATCCATAAAATTAAATCGCCGATGGTTCTTTCAAAACGATCCCTAATTCACTCAGACAGCTTTCAGTCAAAAATTTAATCATACCTGAAGCTCCCTTGAAACCGATTCGATTCCAAGAACTAACCTAATACGATATTGGGAAAATTGTGAAATATATAGAGACTGAAGATATCGGCAAACTGCCCGGCAGAAGACTTGAAAAGAGTGACAGCTTTAAATTTCAATGTTACCCGGGGATTACCTGTTTTAATCGATGCTGTCGTAATATCAACCTGTTTTTGTATCCTTATGACGTTATTCGTTTAAAAAACCAATTAAATATGACTTCCGATCACTTTCTGGATAAATACGTGGATATTGTTTTGAGGCCCTCAAGTTTTTTCCCTGAAGTCCTTTTAACCATGTCAGACAATTCGGAGAAAACCTGCCCTTTTTTAGATACGTCCGGTTGTACCGTTTACCCGGATCGTCCCGATACATGCCGTACATTTCCTGTGGAACAGGGCGTTTTTTATGATGCCGAACAGGACAAAACAGCGCCTATTTATTTTTTCAAACCGCCTGATTTTTGTTTGGGCCAGCATGAAGAAACAGAGTGGACAACCCAAACATGGTCAAAAGACCAAGATGCTGTGATATATAACAAAATGACCGCCCGCTGGTCAGAGTTGAAGCGGTTGTTCCAAACAGACCCCTGGGGTTCCCAGGGGCCGGAAGGACCCAGGGCGAAGATGGCGTTTATGGCCACATATAATATCGATCAATTCCGGGATTTTTTATTTAATAGCAGCTTTTTAAAACGGTATAAGGTAAAATCCAAAGTTTTAAAACGAATCCGCTCCGATGATGTGGAATTGATGAAATTTGGTTTTGAGTGGGTAAAATTTTACATCTGGGGAATTCGATCCAAACACTTTAGGCTAAAGTAACCGAGCCCTCGGCGTGTTTTTCAGAATAGTCGCTTCATGGATAATCTTTAAGGGTTTAGTAGTAAAATTCCCCGACCCTCAAACAACCAACTCGTATCCATCTATAAATGGACACCAAACCGGATTTTTCAATCCTCACGCCGAATGCAACGGTGACGGAAGATAATTGCGGCCTCATCCCCCAGAAAATTTTGGAAGAAGGTTGCTATAGACTGATTACCGCACTTTCACAGGCCATGGAAATCAATTGATCCCCGGTGGCCATTCTGGCGCCTTCTATCAAATCTTCAGCCGAAATACCTCTGGATACGGCACAAGGGGTACACACAAGGAGCGGCACACCGAATTCCTGCAAATATGCCATATGGTCATCAGCCTTATCACCGGTGGCTGCCTGCACATTTTCTATGATTCCCTTCTTGGCAATATATACGGCTTCATCCAACAGAAACACCGCTGTGTCCTTTCCCTCCTTTTTGGCAACCATGGCAAAAAACAGCGCTCGCGTGGCTCGATTCGGATTATCGGTACCACAGGACAGTACGATCAATACCTTGTCAGTCATAGTTCCCTCCTTTTTTTTAGCATATTGATAATTGACGCCATACAAACTCCTAAGCTGATCGTTTCAAATTGTTCATGAAAAGTTCGGACAAAAATTATTGTAGCACCCCTTTCGGCATGGGCGCAACTTTTTCACCGCCCAAAACATACCCGCCATCAAGCCTTATCACGCTGCCGGTCATAAAGGGAGCATCTTTGATAATAAAAAGTACGGCCTTCACCACATCTGCTATGGTGCCGATACGCGGGATCAAAGTGTGGTCGATAATTGCCGCTTTTTGTTCATCGCTAAGCAGGCCCCATCCCCGGGTATTTCTTCCGTGTCGGGTTTCAACCAATCCCAGCATAATTTCATTGACACGAACTTCCGGTGCTCCAATACGCGCCCATGTTTCGGTTAAAAGTGAAATGCCCCGATTTGCAGATGCATAACCGTCATTGAATATGTAGCTGGCGGGACCTGATCGTCCCACTATGGCGGCAATGGAGGAAAGGTTTATGACAACACCGTCTCCGGATGCTTTAAGATGGGGCAAGGCAGATTCAAACACCCACCTTTTGGCACGCAGGGTGGTGGCCATTTCAAGATCCCACTGTTTTTGATCATACGATCCATGGACCACCGGCCATCCCCCCCGCTCTATGTTGTTAATCAAAATGTCAAGCCGGCCGAAACGATCCACGACCTTATTGACAAGCGCTGGAATTTTATCGGTTTCAAGCAGATTTGTTTGGAGGATCAGATGATCCCGGCCGGTTTTGGCAAAGTCCTGCTGCAAATCATCCAGGCTTTCTTCCCAATCAAAATAGTTGAGCGCGACGTTAACCCCTTCCTGTGCAAGGGCAAGCCCGATTCCTTTTCCGATGCCCTTTACGGCGCCTAACACCAGAGCGACTTTGTTTTTGATTTTCATAATTTTAACCAAAAAGGGTCTTTTTGATCCATCGATGCCCCAGTTTTAACAGTTCAAGATCATCATTCTTCAGTGTATCTAAAGTTTTGTCGTCCAGGTTCCAATTATCAAGAATGTTTTTTTCAAATACGTGAGATCTGAAGGTGTCAATGTCATACAGTGCCATGTAAAAGGCAAATCTTGACTTGATATCC
>PKTV01000327.1 GCA_002868985.1 Desulfobacteraceae bacterium
ACCCATCTTCGTCAAAACGGCCCGGATCTCCGGTGTGATGCCACCCTTCACGAAACGTACGGGCGGTTTCTTCGAGAAGATTCCAGTAGCCCTTAAACACCAAAGGGCCTTTCATGGTGATTTCGCCAACCTCTCCGGTTGAAACCGGACGATCGTAATCATCCACCAAACGGACTTTTCCAAAAGGAACCATTTTTCCGGCAGAACCCGGCCGGTCATTGTATTGTCCCATGGTGGCCAAACCTGTGGTTTCCGTTTGCCCGTAAATGGAATAGAACGTACCGCCGGTGACGTGTTGATACTTCTCGATGGTTTCCGGCGTATCCAGTCCCATGACGGCCCTGAGGCTTTTGATATCTTGATCTGTTTTTTCGTGTTGCTCAAGAATGGATGCAAGGATCGGTGAAAAATCAAAAAAGAGGGTCACTTTTTTCGTTTCAATGAGTTCAACCGCTTTTTCTGCATCAAATTTGCTCATGTTCACGTTAAGGACACCGGCTAAAAAACTGCTGATGACCATAAAAAGTCCGCCCACATGGAACAGGGGCAGAAAATTCAAATGAACATCTTTTTCAGTTAAATGAAAACAATAATTCAAGTGCAGGCCGGCACATAAAAGATTGCCGTGGCTTAACAGGGCGCCTCTGGGTCTTCCTTCTACAGCGGCCGTATGGATGATTACAAAACCATCATTATTGGAAACATCTTCAACTTCAAATTGTCCTGTGTTGTTCATCAAATCATCAAACCTCAAAAAGCTGCCGCCGTCATCTTTGAACGTGTAATATGATCTCACTGAAAAAAGATCGGGCTTTAGCCCCTCGACGAGGTCTTGAAACTCCGGATCTACAAAGAGCGCTTCAGGAGTAGCATCCTTTAGGTTATATTTGATCTCTTCGGTTGAAAGCCGCCAGTTGATGGGCAACAGGATTGCACCCAGGGCCGCAGCAGCGCCGTAAAGCAGGAAGTATTCAAGGCTGTTTTTACCCAAAACGCCGACCCGATCACCTTTTTTAATACCGGTTGCTTGTAAACCCAAAGCAAGGCGATCCATCATCTCTTTAATTTGAATGAATGTCAGCGATTTGTCGGCGTCAACCTCGAACCATGCGGATTGGTTACCATAACATACGGCATTTCGAGAGATAAGATCATAAAAAGTAAAATCGTACAAACCCATAAAGACTTCGCCTCCCAAAACGGCGGCCAGGGATCGGGGGTCAGGGATCGGGAGACAACTTATACGGTCTGTTGCCTACCGCTGAACCCTGAACCCTGAAACCTGTTTTTATTATTCCGGAAATGACGCCTTAAATGTCGCCACCTTGGTCAATCCATCTGCCTTAAAAACAGCTGAACCACCATTGACATGAACCGGAACCGAATATTCCGGAATTTCTGTCCACCATTTTTCGAGCTGTGCCCAAACATTGGTTCCTTTTTCTTTCAGCTTGAAGCCGCCGGTGACCAAAAGGCTCAGCAGAGACTGCCTGACATCAAAATGCGCATGCACTCTCACCTGATTTGTCTTTCCGGCAGGAATCCACATGGTATCCATAGAGCTGACCGTATTCAGATCAAAATCTTCAAAAGCAACGGTAAACTTTAGGCTTTCCATCTTTACCGGATATCCATTTGGATTCTCGACATTAAAGATAAACGCCAGATCAAGTGGTGCACCAACGTTGTCCGGCTTTCCCTTGGTGGGTTCGACTTTCTTTGAAAAATACCAATATCCAAAAGCATGAGCGACTTCCATTGAATCGAGGGTAACCAACGGTGCTGTAAAATTCTGCTGTGTGGGTGCCGCCGGCATTCCGGCACACCCCGCCAGCATGGCAACGGCGACGAAAATACTTAAACATGTAAGTATAATTGATCTTTTATGCATTTTTTTCCTCCCTTATTCCATATAAAGGGTTAGGTAAGCCATCGTTTTCTTCGTTTATAGTGTTTTACATCCCGAAAACTCTTACGGCCTCCAACATCGGTAAGGCCAAGGTAGAAATCCTTGATATCCGGATTCTCTCGGAGCTTTTCGGCTGTGTCGTCCATGACAATGCGACCGTTCTCCATCACATAGGCATGGGGTGCAACATTAAGGGCAAGTTTGGCATTCTGTTCCACCAGCAGGATCGATATTTTCTCCTCTTGGTTAAGCTTAGTAATAATATTGAAGATTTCATGGATAAGAAGCGGCGCCAATCCCATGGACGGCTCATCCAAAAGGATCAATTTGGGGCTGGTCATCAGAGCACGCCCCACCACCGTCATCTGCTGTTCCCCGCCACTGATAAATCCGGCTGTTTCATTGCGCTTTTCCTTAAGGCGCGGAAAGTAGTGGTATACCATATCCAGGCCGTCGTTGATGGATCTGCCGAACTTTCTCATATGAGCCCCCACCTTCAGGTTTTGCTCCACGGTGAGGTGTTCGAAAACCCGCCGGCCCTCAATGACTTGAACGACGCCCATTTTGGCAATCTTTTCAGCGCCCAATTTATCGATGCGTTGACCCATGAATTCAATGGACCCATCGGTCACCTCCCCGTCTTCGTGTTGCAAAAGTCCTGAGATGGCCTTTAAGGTCGTACTCTTACCGGCTCCATTGGCACCCAAAAGGGCCACAATGGCACCTTTTGGAATCTCGATGGAGACGCCTTTTATCACCAGAATAACCTCGTGATACTTGACCTCGATATTGTTGATCTTTAAGATCATTTCCTCATTAGACAAAGCCTTGAAACCTCCCTACCATCCGAGCCACTCGTCGGCCCATTTCTTCGGCCAGCGGCTTTTCAGATCGACTTTTTCAACGATCTTAAATTTGCCGTCTTTGATTTCATAGATGGGCACAATCCCGGCCACACGATGATCCGTTGCCGTGAAGTTTACCGGTGCCGCACCCAGACCGATGTCAAAATTTTTCATGGTTTCAAAACCGTTTTTCAGAATGTTTTCACCGCTTAAACCCCCGGCTTTATCCGCACGTTTTAATGCTTCCGACAAGATAAGCACAGCGCCCCATCCCTGTACGGTGCGGATAAGACGCTTTTCAGCAGGAATGCCCGGATTATATTTTTTGGCATACTCGACCACTTTATCCATCATCGGCACATCTTCACCGAAAAATGCACAAACTGCGGCCCCCATAACGCCTTCGGATGCCTTTCCTGCCAATTTCGGCAGATTCTCATCAAATCCCCAGTTATTGACAATGTGATCCGCTCCAAGACCTAATGCATAGGCATCGCGCACCGTGGCTGCCACCGACATCGTGGTGTTCCCGTGCCAGACGACATCCGGTTTGAAATCTTTCATGGCCAGAACCTGGCTTTTGGTATCAATGGCAAACAAAGAAACTGATTGATCCGGACCGATGTCAAAGCCGAGCAGCGTGGCCTGATCCTTGATGGCCTTGATAGGCGCACTGCAGTAAGGAGATGCAAACATATAAGAAGTGAGAAATCGCGGTTTTCTTTTCCCGTAATCCTTGTGTTTGGGCCACTTCTTGTCAAACCAGGCTGTGATGGCAGCTCTGGCGTTGCTTGAATAATCCGTTGCAAAGAAAAGATTGTAAGGTGTCTTTTTGGGATCCGTCAGGTGAGCTGAGTAAGAGGCGGACACATAAGGCATCTTATCCTTAGTGATTGTGGGTGACAGTGCCTCAGTATCACCGGTTCCCCAACCCAAAACAGCCACAGATTTGAGTCTTTTGAATAGTTTGTACTTGGTAAGCGCCTCGGGCACACGATAGCCGTAATCAAACTGATACAACTTGATCTGCTTGCCGTTGACCCCACCATTATCATTGACGTAATGAATGGCTTCTGCAATGCCAAGAGCATAGTCCTTTCCCACATCTGAAGTCGCTCCCGTCATATCATTGAGCGCTCCCACCTTAATTGTTGCGGCGCCGGCCACAGAAGAAAATCCGACAATCAAGGCCACAATAAATAGGTGCACGAAAATCTTTGACCACGTATTTTTCGCAAACATAATTTCTTTCCCCTTTTTAAGAGAGTAAAAGTTCTATCGAGTTCCTGTCTGATTAAATGTTTGACTAAATACCACCTCCTTCTTTTGTTTAGAATTCGTTAAATAGTATATTGGTTAATATGAAAACGGCCACAAATTAAAATAGTTCTTCATCTGCCACCATCGATAGGCCAAACCATTGGGTTCAAATATCATAAATACACATATGGCAAGCCCGAAAGCGGCTTCTTTAAGAAACAAAAAGTCCATAAACAGTCTTTCTCCCCAGCTGGTATCCATAAACTGCATGACACCAAGCTGCAATAGCTCCATAACAACAACCATGAATATGGACCCGAAAATCGTGCCGTGGATTGAGCCGACCCCGCCGATGAGAATGACACCCACCAGCCACAAAGACCAGAACCAGGGAAAGTGTTCGGGGCTGATCGCCGCAATATTGCTGATCCAGAACGCCCCGGCAATTCCACCGACAAAACCGGCGACAAAAAACGCAAAAAGCTTGTATTTGAAAACATTAATCCCCATTACCTCAGCGGAAATATCATTGTAACGTATGGCCACCCAGGCCCTGCCCACCTTGGATCTTAGCAAGTTGACCATGACGACAACACAGGAAATCACAAGAACGAGCATCATAAAATAGACCTTTAAATCACTGTCGATGACCCACGGTCCAACCTTGATGGTCCCC
>PKTV01000155.1 GCA_002868985.1 Desulfobacteraceae bacterium
CCGGACCTGACGTTAAAAAAAAGATACAAATAAAAATTTGCGAGCCCGTGGTGAGAATCGTCGAAAATTTCGCCACTGGTTTTACACTGCTCAAACACCCCATGAAAATATGTGCCTGTTTCAGTCTATCTGTTGTTATTTGGGGTCTTGCAGCCTTTTCATATTATTTGGTGTCATTGGGCTGCCCGGGAATCGAATTGTCGTTTATTGAAATTACAGCGATGATGATCATCATATGTTTCTTTATCGCACTTCCTTCTGTTCCCGGCTACTGGGGAATTTGGGAAGCAGGGGGTGTCTTTGCCCTGTTACTTTTTGGGGTTTCATCCAAGGATGCCGCCGGTTTTACTTTGGCAAATCATGCCATTCAAATATTCCCTGTTGTTTTTGTGGGGCTTATTTCCGCAATGGTAACCAGTGTAAATATATTACAGGTTTCATATGAAGAAAGGACAAGTGCTATCCTTAACCCGGACGATTCGAAATCAAATAAGGTTAAATAACATAAAGAGATTGAAATCCAAGACTTTTTGGTGTCAGGTTTCAGGTGTCAGCTAATTCGTTTCTTACTACTGACACCTGACACCCGAAACCCGATTGCGAGGTTTTCGTTCAAAAACAAACAATTTAATGGGTGAGAACCATTTCTACAAATCGGTAATGCTCCCCAAAAAGGTCACCCTATGGCCATACTTAAAATCGTAACATATCCGGACAAATTCCTCAGTCAGCCGACCCAACCGGTTGAAAACATCGATGGCAAAATCCAGGACTTGATTGAAAACATGGCTGAAACGATGTACATGGAGCCTGGCATTGGTTTGGCGGCAATACAGGTGGGGATTAACAAAAGTCTTCTTGTTTACGATGTTTCGGCCAAGGACGACAAGCGATCTTTGCATGTGTTGATCAACCCCAGAATTATATCGAGTGAAGGGAGTATCTTATCAGAAGGCGAAGGGTGTCTGAGTGTCCCTGATTTCAGGGCCGACGTTAAACGATCAGCCGCTATTCTCGTTGAGGGCGTCGACAGAAACGAGAAACCTTTGCGGATAGAAGCAGAAGGATTCCTTGCTGTGGTCCTTCAGCACGAAATTGACCATTTAAACGGCATTTTGTTTATAGACCGCATCAGCTCTTTGAAAAGGGGGATGTATAAAAGAAAAATACAAAAGAACTTAAGAAAAAAATGAAAAAAAAGGCCGGAATCATATTCATGGGCACACCTCAGTTTGCAGTGCCTGCTTTAAAGGCCCTTCATAAAAATGATCAAGATATCGCTTTGGTCGTTACTCAGCCTGACCGGCCAAAAGGTCGTGGGCGCAAACTCACTCCTTCCCCGGTTAAAGAAATGGCCATGAATCTGGGGTGCTCAGTTATTCAACCACCTTCGGTCCGAACAACCGATTTCTCGAACTGCATCGAAAAACATACCCCTGACTTTATTGTGGTGGTTGCCTTTGGCCATATTATCCCGAAAAACATACTGGCAATACCCAAAATTGCGACCATTAATATTCACGCATCACTCCTTCCAAAATATCGCGGACCTGCTCCGATCCAATGGGCTATCATCAATGAAGAAAAAGAGACCGGCGTCACAACCATGGTAATGGATGAAGGCCTGGATACCGGTGATATCCTCCTTTCTTCTAAACTCGAAATAGCACCCGATGACACATCAGGCACCCTGCATGACCGTCTGGCGGATCATGGCGCAGACCTTCTCATTCAAACCCTGAACGCTTTTGAAACCGGCGACATCAATCCGATCTCTCAGGATCATACCCAGGCCACTTATGCACCCATGCTTAAAAAAAATGATGGCCGTATGAATTGGACCCTGACGGCCGAATCCCTTGAAGCATTCATTCGTGGGATGACGCCTTGGCCCGGTGCTTTTACCTTTCATGAAAATAAACGCCTTAAAATTTTCAAGGCCAAGACCATTGTTATGGATACCGAAGCTTCTCCCGGCACAGTAATAAAAGGCTTCCCTGATGAACTGTGGATCTCAACCGGAAAAAGTGTTCTGTCTATTATGGAAATTCAGGGTGAGTCTGGAAAGCGTCTTTTAATTAAGGATTTCCTGCGGGGATATAAGTTAGGGCCTTCTTCCAAATTGGAATAATGCATTAATGGAATGATGGAATGATGGGTTTGAAGGATTTGAAGGATTTGAAGGATTTTTTAACAATTAATATTATTTATTTCCGCCCTGATTCCCAATATTCCATTCTTCCATACCGGTGGCATGAGACATACAGCCCCGCTGAATTTAGCGGGATAAACCTCCGTCTGCTACTGCAAATGTCTCATAACGCAGCATATTCGGCAAACTCGGCAATCCCGAAGGGTTTCAAATTGTGACAATATAATTTTGATTCCTATCTACAGAATCGGTGATAATATTTAATGCTTTATTGCAATATAGCCTTTTAATGAAATTAGATTTATAATAAAATGGCTCAATTTGAAACGCTCAATTTAGTTCCAAAGAATTGATGGTAAATAACGCACGCAAAACTTCGCTTTATATCCTGAACACCCTGGATCAAGGGAACCAAACTTTAGACAACATATTGGATGAGGTTCTCTCTCCACACATTTTTTTTTCAAAGAAAGATCGTGCATTGCTTCAAGCCATTGTATACGGCGTTCTTCGGTGGCGGGCAAAACTCGATTGGATCATCGATTATTTCTCTAAAACCCGCTTGAGCCAAATCGATCCCAAGGTGATGAATATTTTGCGGATCGCACTTTTTCAGATCATTTATTTGAATCGGATACCCGTATCGGCAGCAGTAAACACTTCCGTTGAAATGGCAAAATCTGTAACCGAGCCTTATGTTGTCGGCTTTATCAACGGCCTTTTGCGAAATGCCTCAAAAAGATATCAACAGGTCTTATTTCCGGATGTGAACAAAGACCCGGCATCTGCATTGGCGGTGAACAAATCATTTCCAAAATGGATGCTTGAAAGATGGCTGGATCGGTTTGGCTTGGAAGAAACCGTTCTGCTATGTGATGCAATCAACACCATCCCGCCGTTAACCGTACGTTGCAATACGCTGAAGACCCGCCGTGAAACGTTGTTAAACCGCCTTAAAAAAGATGTGGAAAAGGTTGAGTGTACAGAATATGCACCGGACGGTGCCTTTTTCTCTCATCCAAAAAAATCTATTCCGAAAATGAAAGCATTTGAAGAGGGACTGTTCCAGGTTCAGGATGAAGCCGCCCAACTGGTTACATTTCTTTTAAACCCTAAGCCGGGGGAAACGATTTTAGATGCATGTGCCGGTCTTGGCGGAAAAACAGGGCATATTTCTCAGATGATGAAGAACCGTGGAAAACTGATTGCCATGGATAACAATACGAAAAAACTACACCGCCTTCAATCTGAAATGGCCCGGCTCGGAATCTCGATGGTCACACCCCTCACTCATGATCTGAATAATCCTGGTGGTGATAAATCCATTAAAAAATTTGATCGGATCTTATTAGATGCACCCTGCTCCGGCCTCGGTGTTTTAAGAAGAAATCCGGATGCAAAATGGAGCACATTGGAACAGGACCTGATTCGCCATGCAAAAAGGCAGGCGACATTTCTGGATAATTTAGCGGACCAAGTCAAACCTGAAGGCCTCCTGGTTTATTGTGTCTGCAGTAGGGAACCCGAAGAAAATGAATCCGTCATAAAAGGTTTTTTGAATAAACATAAAGATTTTGCTATAGAAAAAAACCCGGACGGTTTACCTTACAAAGCACGTTCTTTTTTAACCGGAAACGGATATTTAAAAACTTTTCCCCATCTTCACAACATGGATGGCTTTTTTGCTGTCTGTATGAAACGGGCAAAATGATCTCGCGAGTATTAAAAATAACTGTTCTTTTTTTTGTATTTATCCTCATAGTGGGTGCAAGTGCCTACCTGACCCTTACATTGATTATAAAAAGTGAGGACACGGTGATAGTGCCCGACCTGGCAGGTAAAAATGTCGTTTATGCACTTGAATTATTAACAGATTTAGGACTTAATACAAAGATTGAGGGATCAGAATACAGCAGCGAGATGCCCAAGAACAATGTTATTTTTCAAGAACCGGAACCTGGATCGGAAATAAAAAAAGGACGGGATGTCAGGATCATCATTTCAAAAGGTCCAAAATCCATCCTGATGCCTAACCTTGAAAAGCTGCCCGTTCAACAGGCCCGGATCATTTTGGAAGAAAACAGCTTATGCCAGGGACAAATATCCAGTACTTACAGCAATCGTATAAAAAAAGATTCGGTTATTGTCCAGGTTCCTTATGCCGGCAAGATGATAACCCGGAACGAATGCGTAAACCTCCTTGTTAGCATTGGAGTTCGACCACAGGAATACAAGATGCCGGATCTTAAGGGGCGCTTTCTTGACAGTGCCATTCCCCTGATCGAAAATAGCAATCTGATACTCGGAAAAATAAAGTCTGTATTTTACAAAGACAAACCCATAAATACCATCATTGACCAAGTACCCTTATCCGGTTATTTTGTGACAGAAGGCGAAACTGTGGAACTTGTCATCAACAGAAAACCCGGGAGGAAAGGCAATGGTTATTTAGCGGGTTCGTCTGGCGGGAGCTTTTTCAGGTACAGGGTCAACGACGGTTTTTTAAAAAGACATATCCGGGTGGTATTAAACA
>PKTV01000380.1 GCA_002868985.1 Desulfobacteraceae bacterium
CCTTATACCGATGATCTGATTCTCAACAGGCCCAGAGGTTGTGAAAGATGCTACAATACAGGGTATGCCGGCCGGATGGCGCTTCACGAACTGTTGTTGGGAACTGATGAAATAAAAAACCTGATACAAAACAGCTCACCGGTTGAAGTCATCAGAAATCAGGCAATAAAAGATGGCATGAATACGTTGAAGCAGGACGGCATTGCCAAAATTTTCAGTGGATATTGTGACCTGTTTCAGATAAGGAAGGTATGTATGAAATAGGGGCTTCGCCCAATTGGCCTCCGGCCAGTAGGGCCTAAGACCCGGAGGGAATAATGGAGTAATGGTCCCGGTGAAATAGAAGAAAGTTTCACTGGATAAAAATGATGGGTTTGAAGGATTTTTTGACAATTTAAAGACGTTTATTCGTCCAACTATTTAGCGTCCATCCAAGATAAAGGAAGACACGATTAAGTGTCCGATTCATAAATGAGAATTTTTTTCGATGGGCAAGGCCGCACAAGGGTTTTCGGTGGGGTGTACAATTAGTCCTCCGCAGACGGAAACTAGCGGAGAACGAAGCCAAGTGGGAAAAAGACCATTTATGGGTGGACACCAGTTAATCTCTCGATAATTTGTTGGCAATTTCATAAATATTGCCAAAAGCATGACTTGACTTGTCCAGATTGGTTAAAGGGATCATATCGGATACCATTGTACGGATATGCTTGTCAAAAGAGACGCAGCCCAAATCCGTGGAAGGTATGGTCAGGTATTTTTCAGCGACGATCTGAACAATACGCCCCGCGTTTTCTTCTTTTTCATTTTTAACCATGTTGGTAACTATCCCCAGATGGATATCTCCGATTTCTTTTCTTAGAATCTCAATGATATTTTTTTCGTTGGACTCCTCAATGAACTGAAAAAGTTCTTTGATTGTACGGATTTTGAGAACATTTTTGGGGTCCATAGCGATTTTAATCAGAGCCTGGAGAGATGGATTTTTATTGGAAAGTCTGCTTAATTTTCGGTAGACTGCATTCCGAACAAATATGTATGCATTCTGAATCGATGTTGGTTCCGGGGTAAGGACGATAATTTTTTTGTGGGCGATAAGAAAGAAATCCAGGACGTTAAAGGAAGTTCCAGCTCCAAGATCGAGTACAACATAATCGGCATCCAGTCTTGACAGGTGGGTCATGAGTTTGATTTTTTGGCTGAAGTGGGGGTTTGCCAAAGAAAGAACATCGCTGGCCCCGCTGATGAGGCGAAGGTTTTTCTCACTGGTATCGATGCAAATATCTTCTAATTCCCCGAATCTTCTTGTAATAAAATCATTTAGCGTTCTATCGGGGCTTTTAATTCCAAGGAGGGTGTGGAGATTGGCGCCGCCCAGATCGACGTCCATTAGAACCGTCCGTTTGCCTATTCTGGCCAGCCAAAATGCCATAATCGTGCTGAAGACACTCTTACCGGCACCACCCTTTCCCCCGCCGATAGCCAATATCTTGGGTGTTGATTTATTTTCCGTGTTTAGTTCCTCTTTCACTTGGCACCTTATTTCGTAGACATTAGCAAGACCCTAATCGATAAGTTAGGGGTAGAATTTAGTTCGCGTTGTTTCCGTTTGCCTTGCGCCATTTTTAGTTCCCGATATTCCATTATTCACAGCTTGAAAGGTCCTAATATCCTTGATTACAATGGGTTGTAAAAATCCCGAGGAATTAAATTATGAATTACTTTTTTTCCATAAGCGAATTCCACAAGCTCCAGATCAGATTTTGTTCTGCTTCGGATCCAAAGCAGTAGCCCTTCAATATTCCGCGGTCAACATGGCCTATCTCTTTAAATTGAACACCAATGATGGCTGTTTTTTTACCCTCGACAGGGATTTCCTTGCCCCAGACAATACTGCCCAAGATATTGAGAACGATAGATTCTATGGGCAATCTCATTTGAATCTTAACATTTTTTCCGGTTAATTGGTTTATATCACCGGTTTGATATTTAGCCCCCAAGATAACACAGGTCCCCCCTAAAGAAATATCGTCTGTAAATCCGGATAGAGTTAAAGGCGGCTTTCCGCTTTCTTCTTGAAAAATTTTCAGGTCGACCTGCATGGGCAATTGATGCCGGGTTGCCTTTCTGACCGTTTTTGAATGCCCTTTATGGTTAGATTCAAAACGAAATTTACACAGGTTCCGCATTAGAAGATTAAGGTTCGGATGTTCTCCGCAAAGTGCAGTTAGTTTTACTTTGGCGATTTTCAACAGTTCAACGAGAGTGATGGATTCAATATCTGATCCAGATAATTTATCCTCTTCAAACGGATAAATCTCGCCAAAAATGTCGCCTTCTATCAGGTTTGACGTAGATTTTTTTTGGACCTTTTTATCTGCTTCAAGGCGATGGTAATGGGTCTCTTCCAATGCACCGGATACGATAAAGCACAACTCGTTTTCTTCATCTCCAAATTTTCTCAGCGTGGTATTGGCAGGATAGTTATGGGGCACAATTTCGGCCATTAAAGCGATCATTTCCTCATACGCCAGTTTGGTGAAGAATTTCTGCACTTCTATATTTTGTGGATTGCATTCACAAAGGGCCGAATGGAAGGCCAACCTTTCTTCTTTGGATGGTTTGATGATTCGCCACTCAAAGATTTTACATGTGATTGCCTGCAATGGCATGTCCGCTTCTATAAAAAGTTTGGCTGACGTCTTGTATTCTTCGGCGGCATTTATCGATTTTTCTTCCAATAGTCGGTCAGCAAAAACTCTGTGGAGTCGCGGGTCCTTTGGAAAGGCCTTGAGCAGTTCCTCGAATTCTTCAACAGAATCGATGGTAATAGAACCATCGATGATGCGTTTGACAACACTGTCCTGTCTATCAATCCGGTCGTTCATTACCCACCTTCCGGTTAATGCTTAAGAGAAAGACCTATTCTTCGGTTAAAATTTGTTGTCCTTTGAGCACTTCGATGACGGCGTCGATACGCTGGTTCATAATCCTGTTCTTTTGATCCGAAAGGCGTAAAATTCCATATAATAATTTTAATTTCGTATCTAATTTCAGCAAAATATCGCCATATTGAGCAAGATTTTCACCTATTGACAATATCTGTTTTTGTTCATCTTCGGAAGCCGGAGTTTCTGGTGCGGCAGACTGCTTTTTTCTGAACGCCTTTATCATTTCTTCAAGATCATCTTTTTCCGCGTCCGACAGGCCGACGGTTATTTCTTCCAGGACTTTGTCAGTCATGTTATCCCCTGCATTCAAGATTCATCATATTCTTTAAACGCGTTTTTTAATTGAGCGTCTATGGTTTCAATGCTTTCATCGGAGGATTTTATAAACTCCATAATTTCAATAAGATGGCCAAAATCTATCGTATGTTTTTTCTTCAATAGCGCGAAGATTATCAATACAACAATAACAGCTGTGAGGATGTTCAACGCGGTCAGCAGATATATCTGTGTCATGGCGTTTCCGTTCGTAGAAGAGGGTGATCCAACGTGTTTCTCGGGTATTTGATTTGACACTTTGTTAGAAAAGGCCTTTTCAGATGCTTGCGTTCCCTTCAATCCGGATTTATCCACACCCGAGGGTGTTGTGGATTGGCTGCCGGCCGCTTTTTCCAAAACTTTTTGAGGCGCATTCTTCAATTCTTTTTGTTCGGGTGCTGTTAACGTTTCAGTCAAAGGTTCTTCACGTAAAGATTCCGTTTGTTCGGATTTTTCAGGCGATGAAGACACCGGGTACGCATCAACAACGATACGGTTGGGACCGGAAAGAGAAAACGCTTTGAGTATAAAATAGGGAAAAGATAACCGGACGTTGGCCATCAAATTAGATTTTTGCCGAACAAACTCCATGGACTGGACAAGTTGTATAGGGCCTGTTTTGAATAATGTGAGACGTGGAAGAGTTGTAGAACTGTCAAGAAAAACCACGGAAAATGTTCCCTTTCCCTTAATTTGAGGGCTTTCGAATAGAACGTTTTCTTGGAATTCGAACACAACCCGAGTGAATTTTTCATGTTTGCCGGTTCTCACATCTCTTAAATTGGCAGCCTGAGCCCATCCAAGTTGGGATAACGTGAAAATGACCGCAACGATCAGCATTATTCTTAATTTCATTTGTCTTCTCGAGTAAGCTCTGAACTTTTATTCCCAACTATTTTGTATAATTCAGATTTAATTTCATATAATTATAGATGATTGTGGCTGTTCTGTCAAATTAAATAAAGTTATGTGCGGTTCATTATAAAGTTTAAAGCAAGACACTTTTTTGCCTGGCAACCTTAAATTTCAGGAGCTGTTTTCTGTAATAGTCCCGATTTTTTGTTGTTAGCTCAAAAGCCCGACGCTCTGTGGTAATGGCCTGTTCAAACAGGCCGTTAACGTAGTAACTCTCTGCGAGCGTGTCGAGAATATGGGGAGATTCTTCGAGTTGAACAGCCCTTTTGGCAAGCTCCAGCGCTTTTTTCGGATTACGAAAGCTCTCGATTTCACACGTTGCATAGAGCCATGAAAGATTGTTTAACGCATGGGGGTTATCAAGATTGATCCTGAGCGATTGTTCGTAAGCCTTGATTGTTTCAGAATAGTTATTGTCACTGTAGTAAAGGTCGCCCATGGTACTGTAGAGCAATGGATTGTCAGGGGTCTTTTCA
>PKTV01000483.1 GCA_002868985.1 Desulfobacteraceae bacterium
ATAGGAAATAAGAGGCAGAGGGCTGAGGTCGGAGTTCAGAGGACGGAAGGTGAGAAGGTAAGAAGGTGAGAAGGTAAGAAGGTAAGAAGGTTGGAGGCAAATCAATCAACAATCATAAATCATAAATCCAAAAGCGAAGCGACGCCTTCAATCATCAATCGTTTGTACCTGAAGCTCCTTTGGAACCGATTTGTTTCAAAGGACTAAACTATTACGTGATAACATACTTTCCTAAATAGAGTGTTTCATGTTGTGATACAAAGTTTAAGAAGACAAACGTCATTAACAAACTTGACAATTCCTCAATTTAGGACGTAAAAAGCTAAAATTAAAAAGTGTCCATCCATAAATGGAGTATAGAGAAACATAATGAGCGTTAGTATATTTTCATTGATTATCGTTTTAGGTGTACTGATATTTTTTCATGAACTGGGACATTTCCTTGTAGCAAGGTTGATGGGCGTCGGCGTGGAGAAATTTTCCCTGGGTTTTGGACCCAAATTGATCGGAAAGGTGATTGGTATAACGGAATACCGGATTTCAGCCATACCCCTTGGGGGATATGTAAAGATGGTGGGAGAGTCGCCGGACAGCGAATTAGATCCCTCGGATATACCCATCTCCTTCACGCATAAACATGTCTTTAAGCGGATTTTGATCGTTGCGGCGGGTCCCCTTTTTAATATTTTACTGGCGCTGATCATATTTTTCGGTATTTTTCAAATCTCCGGGCTTTTAATGTTAAAACCCGGCATCGGAGAGGTAAATGAAGGGACGCCCGCTTACATGGCTGGGTTGAAAAAGGATGATCTCGTCGTATCTATCGATGGCGTTGACATTTCAAGCTGGGAAGATATGGCCACTGCCATTATGGCAAGCAAAGGTAGAACGCTTGCGATATCCGTGCTTCGTGGTGATACGATCCTCACCAAAAACGTTGCGCCGGAAGTGAAAAAATTTAAAAATATATTTAATGAAGATGTGGATCGTTATGTCATCGGCATTACCGCTTCAGGCGAGGTAATTCGAAAAGATCTGAACTTTTTTCAGGCCTTTTCAGAGAGTTTCATCCAGACTTATCAAATCACCGCTCTGACCATAAAAGGGGTCGTAAAGCTCTTTCAGGGGACTGTTTCGCCAAAAACACTGGGCGGTCCGATAATGATTGCACAGATGGCGGGACAGCAGGCAAAAGAAGGGGTGGTCAATTTAATTTTTTTCATTGCCCTGATCAGCATCAATCTTGCCATATTAAATTTTCTTCCCATACCGGTTTTGGACGGCGGCCACTTACTGTTCTTTTTTATTGAGGCGGTCAAAGGCAGTCCGGTAAGTGTAAAGGTGCGTGAGATTTCACAGCAGGCAGGGATATTTGTATTGATACTGTTAATGATCTATGTATTCTACAATGATATTGCACGGGTACTATTAAGTTAATGCCATATCGACTTGAAATTGCACTGAGACCAGAGTTGTTTGATGCCGAAGGCGACGGGATTCGTCGGAAAGCAAATAATTATTTTGGGATTGAAATTGACCGGGTTCGCAGCATCCAGGTGGTTACGATTGATGCGAATCTTTCGAAAGACCAGCTCAAGACGCTTCAAACAGACATTTTTACCAATCCGGTTACACAATTCTCTTCTTATGACCCCCTTGATATCGAATTTGACTGGACCATATGGGTGGGCTTTCGGCCGGGTGTCAGAGACAATCCGGGAAGCACCGCTGTTGAGGCAGTGGAAGATATTCTAAACATTAAATTCGGTCCGGACGAAGCGATTTACACCTCAAAACGGTATTGTCTAAAAGGAAAAGGACTCTCTTTTGAAAACATAACGACCATTGCCGGTGAACTTCTGGCCAATGACATTATCCAGCAATGGAAGATTTTCCCCGCCCAAAAATGGGATCCTGCAACAGGAACCGGTACTATCCTTCCGAAAGTTATCCTCGACCATACGCCCAGGGTGACATCGATTCCCGTTCCCAGTGATTCTTATCTTCAACGGATCAGCGACGATCGAGGTCTCGCGTTGAACCCTAATGATATTCCCTTTATAAGGTCTTATTTCTTGGACAAAACGGTTCAGACCGAACGGACATTGAAGGGGCTTTCAGACCCCACGGATATTGAACTTGAATACATTTCCCAGGCCAGGAGCGATCACTGTAACCACAATACGTTCAGGGGGCTGTTTCGGTACCGGGATCTTGAAACCGGTAATACGGATACCGTGGATAATCTTTTTAAGACATGCATCGAGGTGCCCACACTGACGCTGCAGAAAAAAAAGTCGTGGGTGATATCGGTGTTGTGGGATAATGCAGGTGTCGGGCGTTTTGACAACGATCATTACTACGTCATTACAGGAGAAACCCACAATTCTCCATCCAACATGGAAGCATACGGCGGCGCTATTACCGGTATTGTAGGGGTTTACCGTGACCCCTTAGGGACCGGCAAGGGGGCCAAGCTGGTGATGGGGGGGTTTGGTTATTGTGTGGGGCCCAGGGATTACAACGGGTCCTTTCGTCCTCACCTTCATCCAAGGCGGCTTTTGGATGGTGTTATCGAAGGCGTTCGTGACGGTGGAAACAAAAGCGGGATTCCCACAACCTTCGGCCAGGTACTTTTTCACCACGGTTACTTGGGGAAATGCCTGGTTTTTGTGACAGCGATAGGGATCATGCCGGCCCAGGTCGAAGGTAAGCCCTCGGAAAAAAAGAAAACCTCGGCGGGAGACCTGGTCATTATGTGCGGCGGAAGGGTCGGCAAGGACGGCATTCACGGGGTCACTGCATCATCAGAGACATTTTCGGAACACACCCCGGCAGGTCATGTTCAAATCGGTGATCCTTACACCCAGAAAAAAATGCATGATTTTCTTTTGGATGCACGGGATGAAGGGTTGATACAGTTTGTTACGGACAACGGCGGCGGCGGGCTCTCCTCATCAGTGGGAGAATCGGCCCGGTTCAGTAACGGATGCGAGATTCAGCTTGAAAAAGTACCTTTGAAATATGAGGGGCTTGATCAGTGGGAAATTTGGGTTTCCGAATCCCAGGAACGGATGACCGTTGCGGTAAGGCCGGAACATCTCGAACGGTTTATGGCACTTTCGAAAATGCATGCCGTTGAGAGCACGGTTATCGGGAAATACACGGATTCCGGCAAACTTCATATCACTTACAACGACGTGACGTGTGCCTACATCGATATGGATTTGATGACTTCCGGTTTCCCCCAGTGGGAGTTTGATGCCCAATGGGTGCCGCCGGAAAGACGCGGACTGGTTGAACCGGTTTTAAAAGCACCTGACAACTATCAAGCGTTGCTGCTGGATATGCTTTCACGTCCCAACATCTGTTCAAAGGAATGGATCATTCGACAGTATGATCACGAGGTTCAGGGAACAAGTGTCATTAAGCCCATGGTGGGCGCCGAACGTGATGTGAACAGTGATGCGGCGGTCATAAGACCCGTGCTTGACTCCCGGCATGGCCTTGCTTTTGCCCAGGCGCTGCTGCCGTCATATTCAGCCATAGACACCTATCATATGACCAGCTGCACCATTGACGAGGCAATACGCAGACTGGTTGCCGTTGGTGCGGATTTTGACCAAATCGGCGGGGTGGATAATTTTTGCTGGCCCAGTATTCAATTTCACCCGCAGAATAATCCGGATGGAAAATTGAAAGCCGCAAAACTCGTGAGATCATGTCAGGCGTTACGTGATATCTGCCTTGCCTATGAAATACCGCTCCTGTCGGGGAAAGACAGTATGTACGTTGACGGGCATCTTCAGGGAAACTACGGAGAAACCCACAAGGTTTCGGCCCTTGAGACCCTTCAATTTTCAGCCACGTCCATTGTCAAGGATATAGAAAGATGCGTCACCATGGACAGTAAGATGGCCGGTGACCTCGTTTATATCCTGGGTATGACCCGTAATGAGCTTGGAGGATCTGAATACTACGAGCATTTCGGGTATGTGGGGCTGAATGTGCCAAAGGTTGTTCCTAAAGCGTTCGTTGCCTTGTACAGGGCATTGGGCCAAGCCATTGACAAAGAACTCGTGGCTTCTGCCCACGGGATCTATCGTGGTGGGATGGGGGTACATCTTGCCCTGGTTGCCATGGGGGGAAATCTTGGCATGGAGATTGATCTTGGTGTGGTTCCCGTAGATCAGATTGATCGTAACGATGTTGTTTTGTTTTCAGAATCCGCCGGCCGCTTTATCGTCACTATCGATCCGGATGAAAAAGAGGTGTTTGAAGAGAATTTTAAAGGGTTTGATTTTGCCTGCATCGGAACGGTAACCCAACAAAATCATTTTGTGATCAAAGGGGTTGACGGTCAAATTCTGATGGATGTTTCCGTGCAGGACCTTAAAGCTTTTTGGAAGAAACCTTTCGGAGAATTGATATGAGCATGGTTAACGCCCTCGTTCTTACCGGATACGGTCTGAATTGCGATCATGAGACAGCATATGCTCTGGAACTTTCCGGTGCTGTTGCACACCGTCATCATATCAATTCTCTTATCGAAGGTGCCGTCAAGTTAAAGGATTACCAGATTATGGTGTTTGGAGGGGGATTCAGCTGGGGGGACGACCACGGTGCAGGGGTCATCCAGGCGGTTCGAAT
>PKTV01000469.1 GCA_002868985.1 Desulfobacteraceae bacterium
CTGTGGCCTATCATTATGAAGTTCCCATTGGGTCTGTGATGCTGGTGTCAGATATGCCATTGCAAAAACGAGGCATAAAAGACAAGAAGATGCAAAACGACATTTTTTCTAACCATATGGAGACCCATCTGGAAATTGCAATAGATGTAATTGAAAATTTAAATGCGAAGTGGGATAAAATAGAACGAGAACTCACCAGCGAATGGTAGGCCCATACCTTTTTAAATAAGATTGCTTGACAAAAACATATTTGCAGTTATTTTATGCAAGTATTCATTGGAAAATATTAAACAAATACCCCTATGGGGCGAAAATGCCCTGGATAAGGGGTTTTTTGTTCAATAATACGAACCCCGTCAATCAGTTCGTATTATAATTGAAATCCCCAATTCATTGATGCTAAATCGGGGAACTAAAAAACATCTGCCACAAAGGCACAAAGACACGGAAGATTTAATATTTTATTATTTCTCAGTGTCTTTGTGACTTGGTGGCAAGATAAAAAATTATATCATAAAAAACACAAAATTTTAAAATACCATGAAAAATTCTATCCATAAAGTCAGAAACATCGGAATCAGTGCCCATATCGATTCCGGTAAAACCACACTCACTGAAAGAATTCTATTTTTCACAAAACGAATCCATGCAATACACGATGTCAAAGGGAAAGACGGCGTGGGCGCCACCATGGATTCAATGGAGCTTGAAAAGGAACGCGGTATAACCATTGCTTCTGCCGCCACTTATTGTGAATGGCTGGATCATAAAATTAATATTATCGACACCCCAGGCCATGTCGATTTCACAATCGAAGTTGAGCGGTCTTTGAGGGTACTCGACGGTGCCATACTGGTTTTATGTTCTGTGGGTGGTGTTCAGTCCCAATCCATTACTGTCGACCAGCAAATGAAAAGGTACAAAGTGCCTTGTATCGCTTTTATCAACAAGTGCGATCGAAGCGGTGCCAATCCCTTTCGGGTCATTAATCAACTCAAAGAAAAGCTCGGTCACAATGCAGTTGCCGTGCAGATCCCCATCGGTCTCGAAGCGGATTTTGAAGGCGTTGTTGATCTTGTGACCATGGAAGCCATCTATTTTGACGGACCCAATGGAGAAGACGTACGGATTGAAGAGATACCACAGAATCTTCTTGATGAAGCCATGAATCGGCGTGAAGAATTGATCGATGCAGCCTCGATGTTTTCAGACGAACTTACGGAAGCTGTTCTTGAAGAAAATGAAATCACGGAAGATATGATTGTCTCAGCAGTTCGAATCGGCACGCTGACCCGCAAAATGACACCGGTCTTTGTTGGATCTGCCTATAAAAACAAAGGCGTTCAACCGCTCCTTGATTCGGTCGTGAATTTTCTTCCCTGCCCGTCTGAGATAGAAAATACGGCATTAGACCTGGATAAGGACGAGGCCTCTGTTATTCTTTCCAATGAAATAAATAAACCGGTGGTTGCCCTGGCTTTCAAACTCGAAGACGGACAATATGGTCAATTAACCTACATCAGGGTATACCAGGGCTCTCTTTCCAAAGGAGATACCATTGTCAATGTACGCAATGGAAAAAAAATCAAGGTTGGAAGGCTCGTCCGTATGCACGCAGAACAAATGGAAGACATCGAAACCATCCCGGCAGGGTATATCGGAGCCCTTTTTGGAATCGATTGCTCCTCCGGTGACACCTTTGTTCATCCCGGCCTCAATCTTACGATGACGTCCATGTTTGTCCCTGAACCTGTCATCTCACTTGCCATTTTTCCGAAAGACAATAAATCCCAGATAAATATGTCCAAGGCCCTCAACAGGTTCAGTAAAGAAGACCCCACCTTTAGAACCTTTGTTGACCATGAGACCACCGAAACGATTATCGAAGGGATGGGAGAACTGCATCTCGATGTCTATGTAGAACGAATGCGACGTGAATATGCAACAGATGTTACCACCGGTAATCCACGGGTAGCTTACAGAGAAACCATCACTCGAATGGCCGAATTTAACTATACTCATAAAAAACAAACCGGTGGCGCTGGACAATACGGACGAGTGGCCGGCTATATGGAACCTGCCCCTGGTGAACATTTCGTCTTTGAAAATAAGATCATTGGCGGTAAGATTCCAACTCAGTTTATCCCTTCATGTGAAAAGGGCTTTAACCAATCCATGGCCAAAGGTCCAAAAATGGAATTTCCCGTTACCGGTATTAAAGTGGTGATTAATGACGGGGCATCACATTCTGTCGATTCTTCTGAAATGGCATTTATCGCCGCCGCCCGGGGTGCTTTTCGTGAAGGTTATTCCAAGGCCTCAGCAGCCATTCTTGAACCGATCATGAAAGTTGCCGTTGAAACACCGGCGGAGTTCCAAGGCGCTGTCATGGGCCTATTGAATCAACGGCGCGGGATTATTGTGGGGTCCCAGGAAGAAGGTCCGTTTTGTGTTATTGAAGCCAATGTTCCCCTTGCTGAGATGTTCGGCTTTTCAACTATTTTGAGATCGTCGACACAGGGTAAAGCCCAGTTTACCATGGAATTGGGTTCCTACAAAAAAGTGCCGCAATCCATTGCTGAGGAACTGGCCAAAAAGAGAGAACAAGAAAAAAAGGATAAAAAACCATAAAAGGAAAATAATTATGCTAAAAAAGGAGTTGATCCTTCAGAATCCCTTGAGATTCCTGGAAAACGAAACCGGAGACATTCTCCTTGAGGGCGGCTTTGGGGCTGTGCTTGCACGAGCAGGTGTCGGCAAAACAGCCATTTTGGTTAAGCTTGCCCTTAACACCATTTTAAAAGGTAAAAATGTTCTTCATATCAGCCTGGACGATCCGGTTAAAAAACTTACGCTATGGTATAAAGAGGTCTTCAACCATCTTACGAAACAATACGATTCAATTGCAACAAATCCGATCTGGGAGGCCATTCTTCCCCATCGGTTTATCATGACATTCAGGGTTGAAGGATTCAGCACTTCCAAACTCGAAGAAAGGTTGACCGACCTGATAGAACAGAATATTTTTTCACCCCAAGTCATCATTATCGACGGTTTTAACTTTAAGGAAGATGTAAGAGCATCTCTTTCTGATTTTAAGCGCCTTGCCAAAAAACATTCGTTATATGTCTGGTTTAGTGTAAAGACCCATCGTCATGAAGAACCCGGTCCTGACGGTATGCCGGCTCAGATACTGGAAGTTGCCGATCTGTTTGACCTTGTGATCCAGCTCCAACCCAAAGGCAAAGAAATCCACATAAAAACACTTAAGGGCGCAACCGCTGATTCCGATCAGCGCACATTGCTTCTGGATCCGGCGACAATGCTGGTGAGAGATAGCGAATCATTTTAAGGCCCCAATCCGGACAAGCCGGTTTTAGCGAAGCGGACTTGTCCGCCTACACCTTGTGGTGGAAATCCCGATTTATCGGGGAACCAAAAATGTTTGCCACAAAGACACAAAGACACGAAGGATTTTATTTTTTCATTCGTTCTTAGTGCCTTGGTGTCTTTGTGGCGAGCAGAAAAAAGTTTTGCCATAAGTATTCATATCCGGTGAGCCATAAACCCGTATTTTTGATAAATTTGCTGGGCATCTGAAGATCTTATGAATTCGATAAACTTATCGGCATTCTCAGGATGCCGAGAATGTTTTAATTTACAGATATAGTAATTAATCCGCTTTCTCTGATCGAGATCTTCCCCGGGCTCAACAACATCAAATGAAAGATCCGAAGCCTTTGCATGGATGGCTTCTGTTGCCCATACAGGGCCTACATCCACCGTCTTTTTAAGTATCCTGAGCGGTGTCTCTCTGTGATGGACCACCGTAAAAATGGTGGTCCCTTCAACACGTTTTTTCTCCATAATTCGATGAACCAGTTCATCGCCACCTGCCTGCCGATACATATCAATAATATGAAAAGCAATATCTTCATTGGCAGGGTCCGGCTGCGAAATACGAATTGAATCCCGGCCCAAGTCAGCAACAGATGTTATCCGGGCCGGATTTCCTTTCTGAACCATCAGCGTTAGACGATTGTGCAGATAAAGGTGGTAATCTTCCTTAAGGATATGTCCGGCTTCTTTAAGCGTCTCCATTGCCTTCTCGTTCACGGATGAGTAAATATCGGCATGGACATCGACTTTTTCACCTCTAAAAAGCGCACCTCCGGATAAAATCTGTTTGAGTTCAAGTCCCGGGGGAAGGGTTTCATAAAATATTTTCTGGATATCCGGATATTCTTTTTTAAAAACTGAGACGATCTCTTTCATTACCATGAACTGATTCCCTGCCATAAATAATATCAGATCGGCAGAATCCGCAATTTCCAGGTTGTGAAGATCGTCTGCGCGATCAGCTGGAATAACGGGTAGATTTTCTTTGTCCATAATATGACCTCATAAACTTAACCGATTATAATTACATAAAGGGTCGGAAAGTATTTATTTATTAAATCGCTCCGGAGACATTTTTTCTCATTTATTATCACATATCAATATCTTTTTGACACTTAAGCCCGTTTATCCTATAGTTTTTTAGAAGCTATCTCAAAATAATCTTTTGGCCCAACCTCGGCGTTGGAGCCTCATTTTAAGTCCTCAACATACTTTGA
>PKTV01000316.1 GCA_002868985.1 Desulfobacteraceae bacterium
GGTTTGGATGCCATACCCATGGGTGTGGATGAAGATGAAGCGCTCTCAAATTGGCAAGACGACCTAATGAAGACCCTTGAGATGTTGGCCACAGAGAACTGGCCCGTTTCAATGGATAACATGGCGAATCCTCCTGAGATTCCCGGAAGTGAAAAAAGCGTTTCTTTAACGCTTTACATTGTACCCAATAAAACCCCGTATGAATGTTTTTCAGACTGTGTTGGAACCGATGTGTTCCAAGGCGAATCTGCAAAAACAGATACACGGTTTAAAAATACCATCATTGGCCTTGTTGAAAAGAGCGGTTAGTCAACAAGCACTTTTGATCCCCGCATGCACAGAAAATTGTGCATTTCGACATACGCAAACTTACATTTTAAAATAAATTATCACGGGGATTTTACCCTAATTGAGCCTAAGCTGCATGGTCTCAATGGGCGTCGGATAACAGCAACATATTGAGATGATATATAAAACGTTTAAATTTTTAGTCAAATAAGGCTGCAAAATAACATTTTGACGGGTAAAAAACATCCTTTTAAAAAAACGCAAGCTGCTCGCGAAAGTGATTTTCCCGATTTTGCTGGATGCTGAGCGTACCTGTTTATTATTTTTTTTCGGGAAATACTGATAGGGAGAAATTTCTAACTAATCGACGAACCTTCTTAATACAAATCGATTCCTTAAATTGGATGCAGAATCATTGAGCGAACAGATCCAAAAACGGAGGTATCTGTGGAAAAACTGAAAGGTTATCAGAAGAAATATCTGAGGGGGCTTGTCCACGGCATGAAACCGCTGGTTTTTGTCGGCCAAAAGGGACTCTCTTCCACTGTAACCAAAGCGGTTGATGAGTCATTGGACAAACATGAGCTTATTAAGGTAAAATTTATTGATTTCAAGGAAAAAGGTCAGAAAAAAGAGATAGCCGGCGCCATTGAAAAAGAAACCGCATCCGAGTTGGTGGGGATGATTGGTCATATCGCAATTTTTTATCGTCAGCAAAAGGATCCCGAAAAAAGAAAGATTAATGTTCCAAAGCGGTAGATGGCGTGAGAGCAGTGTGAGAACGTTGTGAGAGCGGTGTCAAAGCTCGAATAGTAAATTAAAAATTTTTAAAATTAATTTCAATAGGTTATGGTCGCTATCAAATCTTGCTTTTTGGTAATATTCCCAACAATCCTTGCATAAAGTGTACAATTTTCTGTGCATGTTTTAACTTTCCCAGCAACATTAATCCTCATTGAACCAAGATGGTTTGACAATGATCAAAAATTGGAGTTATTTAATTCAAGATATTGTGGGGGGCTATCCACGCACCAACCTAAGGAACGCCAAAAGCAAAACAAATATCCATATCCGTTTTTAGGATCATAATGAAAAAAGAAGACATTCAATATGTTAAATGTGCTCACTGCGGTGCCCGGGTACATATAAAAGATGCTGTTCACTTTAAGAGTGTCTTTATATATGGCGCGCACTACCATTGTAGAGAATGTGATCCCAACGGCCAATGGGATTGCATGATCGATGATGTGGCTATGCACTGAGAGAACTTTTGCAACAATGAGCGCTTGCATATTTCTGTGCAGTTCATCTCGCACCCGTTATCTACTTCTTTGTTCAAGGAAACATTCAAATGACAAAACGAATCGAAAAATTTTTGATCTTTTTGGGTCCTTTATTGATTATCTTCATGGCTGGTGTTTTTGTAGAAAATTCCATTGCGGATATGTATAAGTGGGTTGATGAGAATGGCGTCGTACATTTTTCAGATGCGCCACCTGACGATGCTGACAATTCAGATATTGAAACTTTACCGACGTATACAACACAGGAAAACAGTGGTTATCCGCGGGAAAATAATTCGGTAGGAAACAGAGACAACCGGTCAAATCCAACGGATACCGTTAAAAAAAACCCATGGGTAAAAAAACCAAAAGTTGAGTTGTATACGACAAGCTGGTACCCCTGGTGCAAGAAGGCCAAAGCGTTTTTTCGATCCAGGGGAATTGCATTTGTTGAATACGATATTGAAAAAGACAAAGCGGCTGCACGCCGTAAAGCGCAGATAGATCGCCAAACAGGCGTGCCCTTTGCTGTAATAAACGGGAAAGGTATCAACGGCTATAATGAAAAAGCGTACAATGATGCGTTAAGATAATCGTATGATCAACGTTGAGGAGACGCACATATTTATAGACATTTCGAAAAAAATTAAAAAACTTCCCTCCAATATCTAACAAAGAAATTGACTGGCGGGAACAGTGGATCAATATTTTTAACTCCTGCGCCAAGGCTCGGGTTGGGAGTATCCGGATCTGCACTTCCCACTGAAATCAATAATTTTGTGCCGGTCCTGGTTATTAGCACAACCGGTTTGGAAAGGATACCTCCTCCGATGGCTAAAATGCGGTCCAAATTTAAATCATTATTAAAATCCATCGCCGCCGCACCCGTTAAATATGACAGAGCATATAGTTTGCCATCGCCGCCGGGCACATTGGGATCGTTGTTTGGAGTAAATGTCGTAATATAAAACGTTTTGTAAAAAATCGTTCCTTCTGCAAGAACCTTTTCACCCACAGCATTGCCGCTGTCATCCACCAGCCGGATATACCAGCCTTTTCCGGATGCACTTAAATCGGGAGGTGTGGCGGTTGGATCCGTAACATCAACCAGATCCGTTTCGCCGACAATGGTGGTTAAAGAATGTGTTTCTTTTACAGCAGTTATGATATCGGGTCCGGTAAAACTGCAAACATTGTTACTATTGTTACAGCAGGCGTTTTCCCGATCTCCGGTTCCTAAAAAAACCATATCATACCCTTTTTCAAGGGTAACACTAGGGGGGGAGAAAAACTTTCTGGAGTTGCTGCTATCTGTTTTAAAGAAGACCTGTCCTGTCCATGAATTTATATTCTCATTGCAGTTGGGAAAAGATAGAGGATTATTCCCGCTGTCAACAAAACTTGCAAACCGCCACATCTGGCCGCCAATGTCGCCCACATAAACTTTATCTACAAAGCCGTTGTTATTTTCATCTATAACAAGGACAGAGCTTGGAAAGCTGTAATTCATACCGGTGGTGAACTTTTTCACAACATCACCGGTCAGAACCTCAACGGCAATGACCACCTTTCCTGAGGAATTGTTTGAGCTGTACCCCCCACCAATGAAAAATACGGGCGTTCCGGTTGTATCACTGTCCGTAGTTTTGACAACACCGAATTGGGGCTCGGACCAGGTCTCGCCCAACTCTGCAATGACCGTTGTGGGAGCTGCCCAGCCAAATCCGGAATCATCATACTGGTTGATCCTCCAAAGATATTGGGGAGAAGAAGGATCGGTTACATCTAATGCAAAGTAACCGGTGCCCCCCTTCCTTGCACCGCATACAAGAATCACTTTATCCCCACCACCCGAGTCTACAATACCATCCCCGTTGATGTCCTTAAAGTAAATCTTAGGTGTGGCATCTATATAACTCTGATGATCAACACCTTCTATCATCTCTTTTAAGCGGGGCAATTGATCAGGGGGAATAAAAGCCCATTCTTCCGTACCATGAGATGTCACGGTTGGGGGGACTCCTGAACTCTCTGTTACATCTAAAACCGCGTGAAGCATCCCATCGTTTGCGCCAAAATAGACCATTGTTTTGGACCTACCATCAGCATATCTGTGCTGAAAAATAGAAGGTTCGCTGTGAAGGACATCTCCGGTAAGTATTGATCTGTTCTCTGTAACATCACTGTCCTTGTCTTCATCGAGGACATCCGCCCCTCGAACATAATTGATGATATCTGCAACACTTCTGGTTGGATTTCCAAGGATGGCCGCTGTCAAATTTGCATTGGTCGACTCAAACTGGGTCAAACTTGTCAGATAGGTATAGATATTCCTGTTTGAATTATGGATGTAGTTGCTTTTGGTGACATCGGCCCAGTCGATTGTCGCCCAGTACGGCACGGCATCATCCCTCATGGCACCATTGGACCACGTGGCCGGATCACCATTGGCATCGACAATCTGGTTGTCCGTCGAAATACCATATTTAGTGACGTTTCCTTCCCAGAAATTCCCTTTGCTGGGTTTAAAAAAGGCCATATAAATTTTGTCTCCGCTGGTGGTGGTTCTTGCCGCAGGCACAACCGGCGCCATAAATGTGGTGGTCCTTGAAAGGATATCGCCGGTCACCGAAAAAACACAGGTATCATCGGCTAAAACCGGATATCCCATAAAAACAAGGCAAAATATGACAAATAGTGTTGTGAGTCCGTAATGTCCTGTTTTTTTCATAGTAACTCCTATGTGTTGATAATCTTTTTTAACACCGGCCGACAGAAACCTAACTTGAGCGATTTTCGAAGCTTGCCCGCCTCTGGCGTGGTTACCGCAGATTCCCCCGATAACGGGATCTCCGTTTTGCTACGAAAGGCGAAGCTTGAAGCCATAGTGAACTATTGCAAATGCGATTCAACGCAGAAGGTGCGGCAAGATGGGAAATCGCTCAGGTTGGGTTAAAAACCGATACGATAGAACCCAACCACGATATTTTTAGCGGTCTCCTTAGAACTATATCCGTTGCATACCA
>PKTV01000525.1 GCA_002868985.1 Desulfobacteraceae bacterium
AAAAAACAGGCGCATACTGAAATTGTAGCTTTAAAAGAATTTTAAAATGATGCAGAGAACCTATTGATATTTAAAAGATAGTTTCCTGTTTTTTCTTTACGATCCCTTGCCGCGAGTTCATGCTGTTTAAAAAAAGATTATCCATGGAGCGGGTGTTTAGAAAAACTCCCCGACCCCTCAATTATCTAAAACGAATCGGGAGATAATCATTATTTCATTTCTATTTCATCCTTCTCAATGTCTTCCAATATTTTAAAAACATATCTTGCAGGCCAATCTGCAACAGCCCCGGATAATGCGACTGAAACTGCAGTGGCTTCTAATATTTCCTGACGACTTACACCTAAGCCAACAGCACTGCTGACATGATACTCAATTCAACCATAGCAGGCTTTTGATATACTAATTCCCAAGGCGATAAGTTCTTTGTATTTCTGTGCAAGATCGCCGCTTTCAAGAGCCTCCATTTCAATTCTATCCATGTCTTGAAATGTTTTGATTCCGCTCTTTTGCATTTGCAAGTTATACTTCTGTCTCAATTTCCTGGTTTCATCTGTGTCGATAAACATAACCTGTCTCCCAGTTGTTACCTGACTGGTGTTTTCGAAATACTGCCAATTTTACTTCGAGATTATCTGTGCAAAATTCAGGTATTAATCCGATAGTTGCAAATCAACTGACTCCAGATTGTAAAACTACCAAGGTTTTACAGGATCAAAGCGCATTTGCATTGGTATCTTTTGGCTTCATTTAACCCATAAAAGAACAGCAGTAATCCGTTATTCTTTTAACCTTCAGTCCGAATTTGGATTGGGCCGGCACTTCAAACGTCTCGCCTTCCTCAACCCCTTCCCATTTTTCAGATCCCGGAAGCAACACTTCCAGGCCGCCACTGATAATCTCTATGATTTCCTTTTGATCGGTATTAAATTCATATTCGCCCGGGAGCATAATCCCGAGCGTCTTTTTAGACCCATCCAAAAATAGAATGGAACGACTCGTAACCTTGCCGTCAAAATAGATATTTGCTTCTTTAACGATTGTTACATTGGTAAATTCTGGCATAGGGCTTTCCTTTCATTATATTGGTTATTTCTTAATTGAAACATATCACGGTTCCTGACAAGCGAAGACGATATAAAAGTTATCGATAAAGAACCACTATTTTCATCACCGGTGGTCGATGTTGTTCGACATAATTACAGTAATATATTGATTTCCTTTCTATAAATATCAGGTTTTATCTATTTCCTTCTTTCTTTTGTCTTTTAAATAAATTGATTTAGAGAAACCGTCAACCACTGATCTTTCTTCGATCTTAAAAAGTTTTGTGGCGGTCACCAGTTCCCCTAATTTTTTGTAACCATAGTTTCGCGGATCAAACCCTGGCGACTGTTTGGCAATGTTGCTGCCGACAGCTCCAAGATGGGCCCAGCCACTGTCATCCGAAGAAGCCTCAACAGCGTTTCTAAACAAATTAACGAGTTTCGTATCTTGTTTAAGCTCCTTGCTTGTTTTGCGACGGATCGTCTCGGTATCGTCATCCTTGGATCGCAGCACTTCAGTGAATATAAACTTGTCACATGCGGAAACGAATGCTTCAGGCGTTTTTTTCTCCCCGAATCCATAAACAACAAGACCGGCCTCTCTTATCCTTGAAGCCAACTTAGTGAAGTCACTATCGCTGGATACAATGCAGAATCCGTCGAATTTGCCAGCGTAAAGCAAGTCCATTGCGTCGATTATCATTGCACTATCGGTAGCATTTTTTCCCAAGGTATATCTAAACTGCTGTATGGGTTGAATTGAATACTGTAATAGAACTTCTTTCCATCCCTTGAGACCGGGCACCGTCCAGTCACCGTAAATTCTTTTTACATTGGCTGTTCCGTATTTTGCAATTTCCGACAATAGCCCTTCAATAATAGAAGGTTGGGCATTATCTGCATCGATTAATACTGCCAATTTTTCAATTTTTCCGGCGGTCATGTTTTTTTCCTTTATGGTTATATGTTTGCAACCCGAATATATCACGTGTAAGAAACACCCACATAACTAAAAACGATAAAGCCTTTTTATAGTTTTGTTGAAAAGAGTATCCGAGCCCATGATAAAACAACTGTACCGATTGTAACGCCCATACAGTAGATCTGATGTTTTTTTTCCAGAAGATAACAAAGATACAGGGCATAGAGAAGCCCGAGACAGATACCCGCCATAAAGCCGAACAGATGTGCCGTAAGGTCCGAGTGTTTGCTTGAGCCCAACAATCCGAGCAGGGCCAGGCCTCCGGCAAGGGGAAGCCATGCTTTCATCCGCTGGCCGGCGATTTTTATCTTTTTGCTTAGCTGATATGCGGCCAGAATACCGATAGCACCGAATACAGCAGTGGATGCGCCGATTGAGATATGACCGTATTGAAACAGGATAGCATTGGCCAGGTTGCCTAAAATCCCGCTTAACAGTATCATCAACCAGCCGACACCGGCCCCGGTGATGCTGCAAACAGCAGTGCCGAATATGGCAATTCCAGCCATATTGCCTGCCAAGTGTGGGTAGCTCGAATGCAGCATTAAAGCAGTAACAGTCCTGTAAAATTCTCCATTTAGAATATCAGAGGCAGACGCGCCATATTCTCTGACAATTTTATCCACGCTACCGGACATGTTCACGGCGATACTGCATGCCATTAACATCAGGCTTGCCCATATGCCTGTGAAAGTCCTATGATGCGTTTCTGTTTCCTGCGCATCCGGCAGCGAAATGTGTGGATTCTCCTCAATATATTGCTCGATAAGTTCCAGGGCTCTGTCGTGAATCGTCTCATCAACCCAAATTTCCCAACTGCTGACGGATCTTCTTGTTGAATACGGCAGACCGTATGCATCCAGAACCAATCCATAGGTGTCGGCCTGCTCTTGTGTGAGATTTTCGCATAATATTTCAATCATATGATTAAAGGGTTCGAGGATTTAAGGGGCCAGCTGTTTTTTTTTCGCTCTTCGCTTTCAGGGTCCATTCCCATTACTCATCAGATATTTCAGTTAGATAGCCTTTTAGTGCCAAAAAAAGATCTGTTGAGATAATTTGAACGTCTTCAAAATTTTACGGCAAACCATCCGACAATCAATACGATGATCCAGGCAAAAGAAATGGCCCAGAGGAAATTCTTCCAATGATCTCCCAAATAACGTTTGGTTGATTGAATGACCCATGTCCAGTTAAACCAGACATGAAAGACTAAAAGCGGCAGAAGTAAAAGTGCCAGATAAAGATGGATGTCCGCCCAGTCGTGACGGTGCAATCCAAGAAAATATTTTTGAGATAGATGGCCCTGTCCTTTTGGAATCAAAAATCCCAAGAGAAGACCCAAAACCGCTATTGACGTGATGTCGATAAAAAGCGTGACATTAATGAAAAATTTAAGTCTATTTTTTTTCAAATTGTGTTCCTTGTCAGTGTTTAGAGAATAAAACTCAAAAGAGTAGCGATTATTTTTCCTATATCACGAATATAAATTAATTTCATGGGGTTTATTTACAGACCAAAGGTGCCACATTGTGCCACACCTTTAATGAACGACACATATGCATTTTCCGTTGTTAACCTGATATCTCTAAAAAAAACCAGTTAAACTTAAATTAAAAAAGCAATAACAGTGCCATTTTTTTATATTGATTTTATTGGACGTTTTAAAGGAGGGATGAAATCATTCACATTTTTATGTCCATAGCGTGCACCGTTTTATGTTCAACCATCTGAATTCTTAGGTGAGATATTACCTGATTTTCTCATGAAAATTTCAAATGGTTCTCATGCATGAGCTGTAAACTATTTTTGCCGTTGACCGTCTAAATGAGAGAAAGTGTAAGAAACAAAGAAGTGAGATGAAAGGGATTTTGCAATAGTGAACTGATTGTTATGTTAACGCAACATAAGGATTTACTGATGAAATATCATATGGTTATATTCACACTTATTTTATCTTTTTTGCTTTTCTCATGCGCCCACTATCCTCCTGACCGATACAATACCCAGGCAGGGGCTGTAACAGGTGCCGGTATGGGTGCTCTAATAGGCCAGGCGATTGGGGGCAATACTCAGGGTACCCTCATCGGACTGGCCGCAGGAACCATTCTTGGCGCCCTGGTCGGCAATGCAATCGATCAGGATTATCAGGCAGCCAGAGACGCAGCCCAGTATGGCAAACCTGTCATTTATTATGATAAAAACGGACATGCCGTTGAAGCCATTCCCGAAGGCTCGAACAACGCCAATTGCCAGCAAGTGCGAAAGCGGGTTTGGGAAAACGGAAAGTTGATAAAGGAGACTGTTGAAGAAGTCTGTAGTTCTCCGGCTCCGGTGGTCCGGTATTATCCACCTCCACCGCCTCCTGCTTATTACTACGGATGGTGGGGATGGCCGGTTGTTTCTCGATTTTCCTTTTACTTCGGGCAATCATATTATCATCGTCATTATCGGCCTCATCATTACCGGCATCGTCCTTACGCCTATCGTCGTGGTCGGCATCATTGACAAAAACCGGACTGGAATATCCATGATTACACGCCCGCCCCTGGAGAACTT
>PKTV01000526.1 GCA_002868985.1 Desulfobacteraceae bacterium
CATTATCCAAGACACTCGTCACTTGTCACTATTTACTTTTTACTATTCACTCAGTACTTTTTTCACTATTTCGTTCACCATCTTGGGATTGGCTTTTCCTTTGGTCTCTTTCATGACCTGACCGACGAAAAAACCGAACAGCTTGGTCTTGCCGTTTTTATAGTCTTTGACTTCCGTTGAACACTCTTGAAGCACCTTCAACACAACCGCTTTTATGGCCGATTCATCGGTCACTTGAACCAGCCCTTTTTCCGTTACGATCTCTTTGGGGGGTCTGCCGGTTTGGGCCATTTCGTCGAATACGGTTTTGGCAATTTTACTGCTGATGGTTTTTTTGTCAATCAAATGAAGAAGCTGGGCGAGATCTTTCGAAGAAATTGGTGACTCGGTAATCGATTTGCCCTGAACGTTTAAAAGCCCCATCAGAGATCCCATGACCCAGTTGCTGACCTGTTTGGGGTTCGGAAAATCTTTTACACAGGTCTCAAAATAGCCTGCAAGTTCACGATTTGATGTCAGAAAATCGGCATCATAGGCAGGAAGATGGTATTCATCCATGAACCGCTTCTTTTTTTCATCCGGCAGCTCAGGGATACTATTTTGGATCGAATCGATCCAGTCATCATCGATGACCAGCGGCAAAAGGTCCGGGTCCGGGAAATAGCGGTAGTCATGGGCTTCCTCTTTACCCCGCATGGAAGTGGATCTGTTTTTATCCGGGTCCCACAGCCTTGTTTCCTGAATGATCTGACCACCGTCTTCCAAGATCTCCTTTTGACGGAAGATTTCAAATGACAGTGCTTTTTCGACATGCTTAAAGGAGTTCAAATTTTTCAATTCAGCACGGGTCCCGAAGGCTTCAGCCCCTTTTGGCCGAATGGATACATTGGCATCACATCGGAAACTTCCTTCTTCCATGTTGCCGTCGCTGATATCAAGATAACGGACAATGGCCCTGAGATTTCGAAGGTAAGCCCCGGCTTCTTCAGGAGTACGGATGTCCGGTTCGCTGACGATTTCCATCAAGGGCACGCCGGTTCTATTGAAATCGACCATGCTCAAGGGACGATCCGGGTCATGGGTCAATTTGCCGGCGTCTTCTTCCATGTGTATCCGTGTAATGCCGATGCGTTTTTTTCCGCTGTTTATTTCTATATCCACAAATCCGTCACGAGCAATGGGTAGCTCATACTGGGATATCTGGTATCCTTTGGGAAGGTCGGGATAGAAATAGTTTTTGCGGGCGAATCTGCTTTCTCGATTGATTGTGCAATGTGTTGCAAGGGCCATCCGAAGGGTATACTCGACAACTTGTTTGTTCAAGACGGGGAGCACACCGGGCATCCCCAAACATACGGGGCAGGTGTGGGTGTTGGGTGGTGCGCCGAATCGAGTTGAACAGCTGCAAAAAATCTTTGTCTTGGTCTTGAGCTGGGCATGAACTTCGAGCCCGATGACCGGTTCATAATCCATTTTGTTATCCTTGACCCTGTGGGCGGAATTTGGCGGTCTGAATTCCGAATTTTGTATGATTGGAAAAAATTAGTCAAGCCATAATTGTAGAACTCCAGGGAAACGTCAAAGTCAACTCTAACTGATTCAGATAGAAACGACTTGCTTTCTGGTATAGGGTACTAAAAATCCAATTTACATTGCTCAAATTGCAAATACTATTAAAATTAAAAATTCCAATGACCAAAACATTTCAATCATTTATTGAATATCTCGCCGTCATTCTTTCTGTTTTGAATTTTGAATTTCGGTCATTGATATTTGCCTGCCCTGTTAAATAAATCGCAGATTTAATGCGAAGCATTATTTAATAGGGTAAAAGATTTGTATTTTGGTGCTTGGAATTTTTATGATTTTCAAAAGGGGGGTCATTTTTTACCAAACAATTACCTGTTCAAATTATGCGCCTCTGTAGAAAACCAAAAAAGCGTTTAAGTATGAAACATACGGTCAAAAGAACACCGCCGATGAACATCTTTTGTTTTGACAAAAGCGCCTTTGAAATTTTATAGAAGATGTCTTAATACCTGTGAAATTCGGATGATAATCTATTGAATTTGAGGCGAATAATGAAATTTTTTTTGTGTGTTATCGGCATGGTCATGGTGGTGGAGGGGTTTCCGTATTTTGCGTTTCCTCAAAAAATGAAGTTCGTTATACAAAAAGTGATTGAAATGCCGGATAAAGCCCTTCAAAAATTCGGTTTTGTGCTTATGTTATTGGGAATATGTTTGGTTTATCTGGGAAAAAGCTAAAGCATCATTGACGCACTTCAAGATTTTGCGTTTTTGAATAAAATAAAAGGTAACATTTTAGATTGGAAATATTACCGCTTCAGGTATGATTAAATTTTTGATGAAAGAACTCGTGAATAAGGGTTCGTAATGAAAGAACCTGCCCGGGCTATTTATATAGGTTTCTGCTTTAATAAGGGTTTTCATCCATGAAGTTAAATCGCCGATGGTTCTTTCAAAACGATCCCTAATTCACTCATACAGCTTCCAGTCAGAAATTTAATCATACCTGAAGCTCCATTGAAATCGATTTGTTTCAAAGGACTTACCGATTAAAAGATAATTAACTTAAGGCAAATTCGATGAAAAATAACAGAGAAGGGGTCCGGAAGGTTCTTTTAAAAGGGATTTTCTGGCGGATTCTGATCATTGAAAGCATTCTTCTGGTATGGTCGTTATTTTACAGGGCGCTTTCGGATCATCATGCCCAGCCGGTGGATCTGTTCTGGTATGCCGTAAGGATCACCCTGCTGGTGGCGATTATTATCCTGTTTGTCATGGTGACCTTTAGAAAATTTTTGAATAAAAAAATCATCCTTCCCCTTGAGGAGATATCCGCTTCGAATCGGCGTTTAAAGGAGAGTGATTCCTCTGAGACTCATGTGGAGGTGGCAGATGATGCACCAATTGAGATTAGAGAGATCGTAGCCACACGACAAGAAATGCTAACCACCATCTTCAAAGTTTCAGAAGAGCGTTTGCGCCTGGTCAATTTTGTTCGAGACATGTTCGGCCGATACTTGTCAAAAAAGGTGGTCGATAATATTCTGGAGTCGCCTGAAGGACATAAAATCGGTGGTCGGAGGAAAACCGTTACCATACTGATGTCGGACATTCGTGGATTTACCGGTCTATCTGAAACCATGGATCCGGAAATAATGGTCCAGCTTCTGAACCGATATCTCGAGCGAATGTCCAAGATTATTTTACAATATGACGGTATCATCGATGAGATCCTGGGCGACTCGATTCTGGCGGTTTTCGGCGTTCCCGAAAAAGACGAAACAGACCCGGCCCGGGCGGTGGCCCGTGCCATTGCTATGCAAAATGCGCTGGATGATTTGAATAACGAGTTTATTCGTGAAGGACACCCCCCACTAGAAATGGGTATCGGTATCAACACCGGCAGCGTGGTCGTGGGGAATATCGGTTCCGAAGTGAGAATGAAATATGCGGTTGTGGGTTCGGCTGTTAACACGGCGGCGCGTATCGAGTCGAATACCGTCGGCGGACAGATTCTACTTGGAGAATCCACGTATGATCTGGTCAAAGAAACGGTGACCTGTGGCGCCCCACAGGCGTTCATGATGAAAGGCATTAAAAAGCCTTTGGTGGTGTATGCCGTAAAACGTATCGGATCTCCGTATAACCTTGAATTACAATTGCGGGAAACACTTGAAACAGGGGTTTACATGAATCTACCCTTTAGATGCTGGACGGTTGAACACAAAAAAATTGGCGACAGTGCCGTTTCAGGTGAGACCGTCATGTTGAGCGAGAATTTAATCACCGCATCGATTGCTCCTGGTCTTGATCCTTTGACGGACGTCAAGCTGGTTTTTGATTTTTGTGTAGAGGCCCACTGTTTTGAAGATATATATGCGAAGGTGTTGTCTGTGAAAGAAAAAGAGGGAGCATCCGTTCATCAACTACAGATCACGTCCATCGATCCGAAAGATAGAGACATTCTGGATCAGTGGATGAAGGATGCTTCATAGCAGCGTATAATTGAGCCCTCGGAGTGTTTTTTCTAAATACTCACTGCATGGATAATGTTTTTCATAAGCGTTCACGGATCTTTTGAAATCCCAAATTCCAAGCATCAAATTCCAAACAAATCTCAAATTCCAAATACGAATGACCTAAACTATTTTGATTTTTCAAGTATTGATGAAAATATTTTTTTCAATTCATTTGCCTCTTGAATCAAATTTTGGGCATAACTATCATTCTTCAAATTATTCGTCTCATAAATTAACCTGAGCCAATAAGCGCTTTCTTTGGCTTCCTTACGGCTTATTTTCATCCTCATCAAAAAGTCTTTTTTGCTTAATGATTCGTTGGCCTCCCTGTAGTTTGCACCCACTGAACCCGAGGCTTTTACTACTTGTTTGCCATCCTCGATATTTGCAATTGTCTTGGGCAATGTTTTAACGAAAAGCCTAACAGTTTTAGCGAACTGGAATGTTCTTTCTTCAAGATCATATACTGGTTTGTTATTTGGAGATTTGGTCATTGGTATTTATTTGTTATTTGAGGTTTGTTATTTGGAATTTTCACC
>PKTV01000527.1 GCA_002868985.1 Desulfobacteraceae bacterium
CTGAAGTTTTAAAAGAAGAACCTGAAGCCGAAAAGCCGGTCGTAAAAAAACTTGAAAAACCCGCTGTTCTCAAGAAAGTAAAACCCAAAAAAGTAGCCAGAAAACGTAAAAAAGATACGCCGGCAAAGATAATAAAACTGCCGGTAGCACCTCCCCCCAAGGAAAAAGAGCCCGAGATCAAAAAAGACCTTGTCTCCGGACTCGAAGCGAAACCTACAACCAAACCAAAAACCAAAGCGAGTCCGAAAGAGGCGCCTTCCAAAGAACAAAAGAAAGAGAAGAAAAAATGGGTAAAAAAACCTGATGAAGGGGTGACGGACAGAACGTTCTTCAAAAAGAAAATTTCCTTACGGAAAAAGGAAGTTGTTGAGGGCGCGGATCTTTATGGCAAAGGTCGTCGAGCCCGAAAGGGACGAAAGGCAGCTAAAGGTAAAGCGTCGTTTTCTAGACAAAAGCCGTTGATTACCGTACCCAAAGCCATTAAACGCAGAATAAAGATCGATGACGCCATCGCCCTGTCCGATCTGGCAAAACGAATGGGAATAAAAGCCAATGAAATGATAAAGAAATTAATGGACTTGGGTGTCATGGCAACGGTGAATCAAGTGATAGACTTTGATACCGCCGTTCTCGTTGCCGCAGAATTTGAATATGAACTTGAAAGAGCCTCCTTTGAGGAGGAGACGGTCCTAAGGGTACAAGAAGATGATCCGGACACACTCCTTTCAAGACCCCCGGTGGTGACCATAATGGGACATGTCGATCATGGGAAAACATCACTTCTTGATATGATAAGAAAAACCAAAGTTACGGAAAATGAAGCAGGGGGTATTACACAACACATTGGCGCCTATAATGTCACAACGAGTAAAGGACAAATCGTCTTTTTGGATACCCCGGGCCATGAAGCCTTTACCGAAATGCGTTCCCGTGGTGCTAAAGTTACCGATTTGGTTATTCTGGTCGTTGCCGCTGATGACGGTGTTATGCCTCAAACCATCGAGGCGATAAACCACTCCAAGGCCGCAGAAGTTCCTATTATCGTAGCAATTAACAAAATGGACAAGCCGGATGCAGCCCCTGATCGCGTTCAGCGAGAGCTTGCCGATGTGGGAATTGTGTCTGAAGACTGGGGTGGCGATACCATCTTTGTACAGGTCTCTGCAAAAGAGAATAAAGGAATAGATGATTTGCTTGAAATGGTCCTTTTGCAGGCTGAACTGCTTGAACTTAAAGCCAATCCGGACAAACTCGCCGCGGGACACGTTGTTGAAGCCAAGCTGGATTCGGGTAGAGGCCCTGTGGCAACGATCCTGGTAAAAGAAGGAACCCTTAGAGTTCACGACCCAGTGGTCTGTGGTGTACACTATGGTAAAGTACGTGCATTACTGAACGACAGGGGACAAAATGTCACATTTGCAGCGCCCTCAACCCCGGTTGAAATCATTGGTCTTTCCGGTGTGCCCAATGCAGGAGACGAAATGATTGCATTAGCGGACGAGAGGGATGCTAAACAGGTCAGCTCGCATCGAACTCAGAAACAGCGGTCAAAAGAACTTGCTAAAACCAGCAGGTTAAGCCTTGAAAAGCTTTATGAAAAGATGCAGGAAAATGAGGTTAAAGATCTGAACATCATTATAAAGGCCGATGTGCACGGTTCCATCGAAGCCCTTTCCGATGCTTTGACCAAGCTTTCCAATGAAGAGGTCAGGATCAGTGTCATTCATTCGGCAACGGGAGCCTTGAATGAATCGGATATCTCTCTTGCTGCCGTGTCGAATGCGATCATCTCAGGCTTTAATGTACGTCCCAGCTCTAAAATTCAAATGCTTGCCCATGAAGAAAATGTCGATATACGTTTCTATAATATTATTTACAATGTGATCAAAGACGTCAAAAATGCTATCGTCGGAATGATGTCATCGACTTTTGAAGAACGGACGCTTGGCAGAGCTGAAGTGAGAGAAGTGTTCTTTGTCCCTAAAATCGGTGCCATAGCGGGTTGTTCTGTCACCGAAGGTAAAATAGAACGGGGCCAGTTCGCACGCATCCTTAGAGATTGGGTTGTTACTTATGAGGGCAAGATTTCTTCTCTTCGTCATTTCAAAGACGATGTAAAAGAGGTCCAAAGCGGTTATGAATGCGGAATTGGAATTAAAAATTATAATGATGTCAAACTTGGCGATATCATTGAATGCTACTATGTGGAAGAAATCAAACCTGAACTTGAAAAATAGTTGATGTTAAAGGCAGTGACGAGGACTGCAGCGAAAGGCAGTCCCGATGAAGCGGGATTTACGAAGCCGTCAATTTTTAATTTGCAGACTTTGAACATGTTGTGGCAGTATATTCTAACCTTAATGCAAGCATTTTTTAGTCAAATGAGAGTATCATGGTTACCGGCTTAGGAATTGTTACATTCAGGCTGCATGATTGTCATTCTTTAAAAGCCAAAAGAAAAATTGTCAAATCGATCATCGGCCAGATGCGAAACAATTTCAATGCCTCGGTTGCAGAAGTAGGATCAAACGATATATACCAACGCGCAATGATAGGATTTGCCCTGGTTGGAAATAATCGAGCGGTGATAAATTCCAAGATAGACAAAATTTTCAATCTGGTTGAAGAACTGAATCTGGCCGAAGTCATCGGCACCGAAATGGAGATCATCAATATATGAAACCGTTTGTACGATCTGACAGGGTCAGCGGTCAAATACAAAAAGTGTTGTCGGAGATACTTCTCAAAAAAATTAAAGATCCCCGTCTTGAAGCGGCTACAATTACGAGCGTGAAGATGTCACGGGATTTAAAATTTGCACGGGTGTATTTTGTTACATCCGGTGGCAAAGAAAGTATGGAAGAGGCGACTGAAGGATTTAAGAGCGCGCTTGGATATGTAAAGCGTAAACTCGCCGCCCAGTTGGGATTACGTTATATGCCGGAGCTTAGATTTTTTTACGATGACTCGTTTGATTACGGATCACACATTGATAAAATTATTAAGACTGTAAAATCAGAAGATGAATTCAATAATACAACAATTTAATAATAGTAACAAAATTTTAGTCGCTACTCATGCCCACCCTGACGGCGATGCCATCGGATCTCTGATCGCTCTGGGGCTGTCTTTAGAGGCATTGAATAAAAAAATAACCTTATATTGTGAAAGTTCCATTCCGGTGGTATATCGCTTTCTTCCGGAAGTTCATCGCGTCGTGAAGAAGATTGGCGGTTTAAATTATGATATGGCCGTTATTCTTGATTGTGGCGATTTGAGCCGGGTTGGTGAGGCTGTCTCGACCGTGGAACAGATACCGGTAATTGTGAACATCGACCATCATATTACAAATACGCGTTTTGGTCATCTTCACCTGATAGACACATCCGCTTGTGCCACCGCCGAAATCGTATACCGGCTGATAAAACAGATGGACCGCCCCTTAAATAAATCCATCGCCACCTCAATAGATACCGGAATTTTAGCGGATACAGGTTCATTTCGCTTTTCAAATACCAACAGGGCAGCCTTTTCCATTTGTCAGGAAATGGTGGAAATTGGCGTCGATCCTCACGATATTGCCCAGCATGTATACGGCACATATTCTTTAAGTCGCATAAAACTTTTAAATCTTGCCCTTGACTCTATCGAACTCTCAAAAAATGGTAAACTGTCAATCATGACACTGACCAAAGAGATGTTTGATGAAACACATACACAACCCGAGGATGTTGACGGCCTTATTAATTACGCAAAAGGTATTGAGGAGGTTGAAGTCGCAGCGCTGATACAGGAGCACCATAACGGCAAAGAACAATCAAAAACGCCGAACCGGTTTCATATCAGTCTCCGTTCCGATGGGACGGTTGACGTTGCCGCCATCGCATCTTTGTTTGGTGGAGGCGGTCACTCCAGTGCTGCCGGATTTAGTATTGAATCGACACTTTCTAACATAAAATCAAGGATTTTTAGTCTGGCGGATAAAATATAACTCAGGTTAAAAGGTTCAGGGTTTAGCAGCACCAACATCTCAACGTAAAAGGAGTTATAAAGAATTCACCAACACGTACCCGTTGATTAAATTGATGATTCTTACAACTGCTTATAAACAGGACGCAATGAGCTCTATCTGAATGTCTTTCACAACATTGAACGGTGAATTCGGAACCACTCAATTTTTAAAATTTTCCCGGCCGGCTGTTCTGTACCGAGTTTCTAAAAATTGAGGGTGCAACACTTTGGATATCGTTTGGAGCCTGAATCTTAGATGCCAAATATTGAACGGCAAGAATTAAGCGGGATTATCGTTGTTGATAAACCCCCGGGAATAACCTCCGCCAAAGTGGTGGCCCGCGTTAAGAAATTACTGAAAGCAAGAAAAGCAGGACACACCGGTACACTTGATCCCTTTGCAACAGGTGTGCTTGTATGTTGTATCAATCGCGCGACAAAGCTTTCCAGATTTTTTCTGCACGGGGAAAAAAAATACGAGGCTGTTCTTCACCTTGGCGTTGAAACAGATACACAGGATTCAACGGGGACCGTTACGGCCATATGTAACACTGTAGAATTTTCTAATAAAACA
>PKTV01000434.1 GCA_002868985.1 Desulfobacteraceae bacterium
CGGTCCCCGCAAAGCGGGACAGGAAGGCGTACGTCTGTACGCCGCAGCCGGAAACCCGCGGAGAACGCCGAGCAGGACAAAAAGGGCCATTTATGGATGGACACTAACTAAAAAAGCCCCTGGATATAATTACCAGGGGCTGGAGAAAGGAGGTTAGGCAATGGTAAACGGTTATTTATGGTGCCTAACTTTTTTAAAATAATGCCACAATGTGACATGTCAAGACGCTTTGGACAAAAAAATCCACGCGCAAAGCCCACACAACCCAGAAAGGGCGCAACCGTTCATGGTGCTTTCCCATTTTTAGTTGTCACAGGTATCGTTTCCAGGGCTGATTCATCCTCAAGCAAATCCACATGCCGATTCCGTGCCGGTTCAACGTCTACTCGTTTTGGCCAAAAGCCGTATTTCATCCGATGGGCCAGCAAGCGGCAATCGCTGAGCAACGAAAGAAGACTTGGGACCAGCACCAGGGTTAAAACAGTCGCAAAGGCAATGCCTGCAGCAATAGATAGGGCCATGGGGATGAGGAATTTGGCCTGAAGGTCCGTTTCCATAATTAGCGGAGCCAGACCGCCCACTGTACTGAGCGAGGTAAGAAAGATCGCCCTGAACCGCCGCGCACCGCCGTTGAGAATCGCATCAAAAAAGGACATCCCTTCGGCAATATTCTCGTTGATCCGCTCGATCAGGACAATGGCGTCATTGACCACTACACCGGTAAGTGCCACCATCCCGAATATACTCATAATGGATAGGTTATACCCTAAAAGCAGATGCCCCAAAACCGCGCCGATGATCCCAAACGGCACCGTAAACAGAATCACGAAAGGCTGGGCATAAGATCGAAATATGGTAGCGATAATGATAAAAATGCCGAGGATGGCCAGAGGATAACCCACAAACAGACTATCGAACGATTCGCGCATCTTTTTCTGTTCTCCCTGAAGCGCTATGTGGAGTTCTGGATATCGTTGCTTGAGCTGCGGGAAAAAGTTTAAATCAAGCTCGGAAAAAATTTCATTGGCATTTGCCTTGTTGGTATCAACATCCGCACTGACTGCCACCCGCCGCATGCCATTGGTTCGGGTAATGATGGAGTATCCCGGTGCAAAAGAGATGTCTGCAACTGACATTAACGGGACTTCATGCCCGTTTGGGGTCCGTATGCGAACCCGCTCAAGGTCTGAAATACGGCTGCGTTCATCTGCAGTGTAACGAACCTTAATCCGGACATCGTCTCGTCCCCGCTGTAGGCGAACCGCTTCATCTCCATAATAACCGGCATAAATCTGTCTTGCCAGATCATCAACCGTCAGTCCCAAAGTCCTTGCTTCAGGTTTTAATTCAAGTCTCAGTTCATTTTTCCCCTGTGAAAAATCAGAGCGGATCTGATAGACCCCTTCGAACTTGCGGAGCCTGCCCATAAGATCATCCGCTGCACCAAGGATGTCGTTCATATCATGACCCTGTAACCAGACTTCGATGGGTGAACCCGGAGGTCCGGCTTGCAGGCCTGTGAAGGTCAAAGACTTTACACCAGGAATCGGATCGATCTCCTTTTCCCATTTGACCATCAAATCTTTTGAATGAATCCCACGCCGCTCTGAGTCTAAAAGTATGGCCTGAACCGAACCGAAGTGGGGTCCTGACCTGGGTAGATTCTCCAGGGTCTGCCCGATCAGGGATAGACGATTTTCAATCATCGGATCTCCTGAACGGGTTTGGGTATTTTCGGCCAATCGCAAAAGGGCTGCATCGATCTTTTCAATCGCCTGTGAAGTAACATCCGGTGGAGTACCGCTGGGAAACTCTACGGTGGAGGTCATAATAAACCCGTCAATCTCAGGAAAAACTTCAAATTTCAGTATACCTCCTTTGACCAGCCCAATGGTCAAGAACAGCACACTAATGGCGATACAAAATGAGATATAACGATAGTATAAGGCCTTGCTCAGAAGCGGCGTATAAATGCGGGCCACAAACCATTCCATCCCGGAGCTGGTCAGGCGATGCACGGCTTCCAGTTTGCGAGCCAAACGGTTCATATTATTGTTTCTAACATTGGGGTCCGGAAGATGACTCAGGTGGGCCGGCAATAACATCAAACATTCCACCAGGGAAACCGCCAGACAGGAAATAACGACCACAGGCATGATGGCAATGAACTTGCCCATAATTCCGCCGACATATAACAGTGGAATAAATGCTACGATAGTCGTGATCACAGCAGCGATGACCGGCATTCCCACTTCGCTCACGCCATCAACCGCAGCCTTTAATGGTGGCTTGCCCTGCTTGCGGTGAAAATAAATCGCTTCGCCAACGATAATGGCATCATCTACCACAATACCCAGAACCATAATCAATCCGAAAAGCGATATCATGTTGATCGTACCGCCCACGGCCCATAAAATGGCCAAAGCACCTGCAATGGAAATCGGGATCCCCATACCGCCCCAGAAAGAAAGCCGGGCATTTAGAAAAGTCCACAACAAAATAAAAACAATCATCAGCCCGATCATTCCATTTCTTACCAGCAGATCGATTCGTGACCGGAGCATGTCTGTATTATCATAGAGGACCTTAATATTGGTGCCGGCAGGGAGTTGCCGTTGTTTTTGTGATATATATTTTTGAACAGCCTCTGATATGACCAGGGCGTCTTCTTCCTGTGTTTTATAGACGATGAGAAGAACAGACGGTTCACCGTTTATCAGAGCATTTATAGGATCTTCAGTGAATCCGTCATTAATGGTGGCCAGACGGTCCAGTGTGATGAGCTCACCTTCCGGCCGAGCCAGAACTACAATGGAAGAAAGTGTTTCACCCGTATACTTACGACCCATGGTTCGTACCCGGATCTCCTCACCTTGTGTACGTATCGTCCCGCCGGCAAGATTCAGACTGTTGCGTCGAATCGCATCCACGACCCTATCAAAGTTTAATCCATATTCACGCAACCGTTTTTCGGATACCTCAATACTGATTTCATATCCTCTGGCACCGAAGATTTCCACCTGAGAAACTTCCGGTACCTGCTGGATTTCATCCTTTATTCTTTCTGACCACTCTTTTATCCTCCGTTCAGACATGTCACCGGAAAAATATAACAGCATCACAGGATCTTTTAGCGTAAGCTCAGTAATGACGGGCTTTTCCGCATCAACCGGAAAAGAGGAGATGGCGTCTACCCTGGATCTGACCTTTTCCAGGACATCGCCCACATCATAATCTTCTTTTACTTCGATAACGGCGGTGCCGACATTTTCACTCGACGTCGTGGTGTACTGTTTGATTCCCTCTAAACCTTCAATAGCCTCTTCGATTTTCCGGCTGATTCCTTCTTCAACCTCTTCAGGGTCGGCACCGGGATACGGCACTGAAATCGTAATCATGTCCAAGGAAAATTCCGGAAAGTTTTCCCGAATCATGGACATGGTTGCAATCCCACCGGCCAGAAAGATCAGGACAAGGATGATATTGGCAAATACCGTGTTTCGGGCAAATGCTGCCAATACACGTTTCATGATTTATTTTCCTTTTGACTTCTGTTTGTTATCTCCAGTAACGTATTTTCAAGCGGATCGATAAGCCGCGTGGTTACGACCATATCCCCGGTTTTAATCCCGCCGGCCACATAGGCATTCTCACCATCCACCCGTACCACGTTTACCTGAACGGTTTTCAGGCGATCTTTCACGGTAATGTGAACCGTATTTTCAAAGCTCACCGCCTGCCGGGGCAGTCGGAAAACATTATACAATGTTCTGCCCGCAATCTGCACGGAACAGAACATGCCTTCCACCAGTGGCATAGACCGAGGACTTTTTTTCAAAGCGGTTTCGGTATCTAAACGTACGGCAACAATAAGGGTACGGGTCTGCTGGTCAAACTTTATTATCCGGTGCAGGCGACCGTCCCAGGTTTGCCCATTGTTATTCTCTGTCCAACGGATCTTGCATGGCACTTGTTCGAGGTTGGAAAACCATGTCGTGTTTCCGTTGGTTTCATCTTTGTTAAAACGCAGCCACTTACGGGCATCACGGCTGTCTATTGGCACCTGGATTTCAAGAACTGAATCATCTGCAAGGGTAACGACATTTTGTCCGGGAGTAACATACTGACCTTTTTCCAGCGAAACCGACTTGATACGTGCGTTAAAGGGAGCTATGACTTCACAACGTTCAAGATTGTTTTCGGCCGTTTCCAGGACCTGTATAATCTGGTTTTCCTGATCAGCTGCAGCAAGCATTGTCTTTTCAGCCGCTTCAAGTCCTGATAGAGTTGCGACGTTATTTTTTTTGAACAATACCAAGAACCGCTGATACTCTTTTTTTGCTAATTCATGGCTTCGCTTAAGGATTTTAAGACGTTTTCTGTTGGTTTTGAGGATTGTCAAATAATCCTTTGGATCAATTTTAAAAAGAACCTCTCCTTTGGGAATAATCTCTCCGATTTTCAGTCTGGGGTGTATATCAACAATTCTTCCAGAAACTTCAGGTGCGATGGGCACAACAGTCAATGCTTTTACTTCACCATGGCCGGTTATAACTACCTGAAAATTCTCCTTTTTAATCTGTA
>PKTV01000265.1 GCA_002868985.1 Desulfobacteraceae bacterium
ATGATATCGAGATCGGATGTTTTTGCGCTCACACCGCCGAGTTTTAGGGTGTATGCAAAAATTTTGATGTTTTCGCGGTCAAGAAGCGCCTTGGCAACAGCACCCGCCGCTACCCTTGCCACGGTCTCCCGGGCAGATGCCCGCCCTCCGCCCCGCCAGTCTCGTATCCCGTATTTGGCCATGTAAGTAATATCACCGTGCCCGGGACGAAAAACATCTTTATACGGCACATATGCTTTAGGATCCGCATCTTTGTTGTATACCATGATCATAATGGGGGTTCCGGTGGTCGTTTTCTCAAAAACACCCGACATGATCACCGCCTGATCCGGCTCTCTTCTTGACGTGCTGGCAGGTGATTTTCCCGGCCGTCTTCGGTTCAGCATGGCCTGAATCATGTTCTCTTCAAGTGATATTCCGGGTGGACAACCGTCAATGACGACGCCCACGCCTTTCCCATGAGACTCACCCCAGGTGGTAATTTTAAATAGTGTTCCGAACGTGTTTCCCGGCATCGTAACTCCATATTTAGTAATAAATTCATAACACTTTAGCCTTTTGAAAACATTACAGCTTCAGGTATGATTAAATTTTTGCTGAAAGAACTCTTGAATAAGGGCTCGTAATGAAAGAACCTGCCCGGACTATTCATAAAGGACTCTGCTTTAACAGGGGGTTTTATCCATAAAGCAAAATTGCCGATGCTTCTTTCAAAACGATCCCTAATCCACTCAGACAGCTTCCAGTCAAAAATTTAATCATACCTGAAGCTCCTTTGAAATCGATCTGTTTCAAAGGACTAAACTATTACATAAATTCAAGTTCCACGCCCTTTATTTTCTGTATAATCGTATCACAAACCGCTTCTATGTCCATAAAATCCGTATCCACAAAAAAATCCATGGCCCTTTCATAAAAAGGATTTCTCGTAAGAAGCGTTTCCCGGACCTCTTCAACCGACCCTTTGGACGTAAGTGACGGACGAAAATCCCGGGTCGTATTATCTTCAATGATCCGTTTCTCGATGGTGTTGATATCTGCCTTTAACCAGACGATCACACCGCTGTCTTTCATTCTTTTAACATTGTCTTCATCCAGAACAGCACCACCTCCTGTGGCCACCACTTGATTGTCGCGTTCACATGCGCATTGAATCACCCGCTTTTCAATTTCACGAAAAGCGGCCCATCCCCTTTTACTCACAATGTCAGATATGTTTATCCCCTGTTCTTTCACCAGTTCCAAATCCGTATCAAAAAATAATCGTTCAAGGCGTTTTGCAAGGAATCGGCCCACAGTTGTCTTTCCGGTACATCGGTATCCAATCAAAAAGATGTTCATTTACGATACAGCCCTTCAAACACCTCCCAGAAATTGGGAAACGACTTTTCAACACATTTTTCATCCCTGATGATAATACCCGGAACTTTTAGGCCGGCAAGGGCGAAACTCATTGCCATGCGATGATCCCCGTATGTATCGATTTCAGCGTTTTTCGGGATGCCGCCTTTAATGATCATACCCGTATCGCTGCAGCTTGCTTCGATTCCCATTTTGGACAGTTCATTAACGACAGAGCCCAAACGGTCACTCTCCTTGGCTTTAAGATGGCCCACATTTTTAATCACCGTTGTTCCGTCGGCAAATGCAGCAACCACTGCCAGCGTCGGCACCATATCCGGCATATCCGCCATATCGGCTGTTATGGCCTCAAGGGATCCGCCGGCGACTGAAATGCCGTCGGTTTCGTGGTTGATTTTACACCCCATGTTTTCAAAAAGTTGGGTTAAGCGGACATCACCTTGCCGTGTTTTATGTGTTGTTCCCTTTACTTTTATCTTTGAACCGGTTATGGCGGCGGCAGCCCAAAAATATCCTGCCTGAGAACAGTCGGGCTCCACTTCATATGATCCTGCCTTGTATATTTGCCCTCCGGCGACACTGAATTGCTCGTAACCATTACGTTTGACTTCTACGCCAAGTTCTTCCATGACATCTACTGTCATATCCACATAAGGTTTTGATACCGGCCCCTCGATGATGTTTATTTCAACCCCATTTTGAGTGTAAGGTGCTATGAGAAGTAATGCAGAAAGAAACTGACTGCTGACGCCGCATCTCAGTGCCACACTGCCGCCTGCAACGTTGCCACCCTTGACTTCAACAGGGGGACATCCCGTATTGTTTGTCGATTGGGCGGGCACTCCCATCTGGACGAGTCCATCCAAAAGGTCCTGGATCGGTCGCTCCTCCATCCGCTTTATTCCGGCAAGTGTATAACGTCCCTGCCCCAGAGATGCCACGGCGGTTAAAAGGCGCATCGACGTCCCGGAATTTCCAAGATACACCGGATCGTGACACGACTTCAATTTCCCCTTTTCTCCGTGCACGACAATTCGATCATCCCATACATCGATGGTGATGCCCATTTGTCTTAATGCATCCAGGGTAAGTAAGGTATCTTCGCTTCTGAGGCCGTTGGTGATGGTGCAAGCACCATCGGAAAGGGCTGCGGCAATAAGAATCCTATGCGTGTAGCTCTTTGAACCCGGAACAACGACATCGCTATCGTATATCTTCTGTGTTTTTATCTTAATCATGGAACTTGATCCCGTTGTCATTCGTTATTTTATGATTTTCGTACGTAAGACTTGGATCTGAACTTAAGAGCTTCGCCCCAATTGGAATAATGGAGTAATGGAGTAATGGAATGATGGGTTTGAAGGAATTTATGACAATTTAAATGGTTTTTTTCCGCTCTCATTCCCAATGCTCCAGCATTCCAAAATTCCATCTTTCCATACCGGAGGCATGATCAAATTTTCACTAAAAAACTTGTGACTTCGTTAAGTTAATGAATTTCAAAGACGTTTTATTGTCCGTTGTCCTTTCCAAGGGCATCTAAAACCGCCTTTTTCATGACTTCGACAGGTGCTTTCATTCCGGTCCATAATTCCAACTGGAAAGCCCCTTGGTATACAAACATGGAAACACCATCTATTGTCTGGCACCCGATGTTTTCAGCGGCTCTCAAGAGACGGGTCTTTAACGGATTGTAGACGACGTCCATAACCACCATGGTTTTATCCAGGTCTCGTTTTCTAACCGGCATGGCATCAATATCCGGAAACATCCCCACCGGCGTTGTATTGATCAAAATGTGACATGCGGTTTTGTTCAACTTTGATATCGGTTGAAAATCTGCTCCCAGGTCCTTTGCCAGTTTCTCACCTTTGGCCGGTGTACGGTTTATAACCGTCACCCGCGCCCCCTCGGAAATAGTAGCGAACCCGATGGCTCGCGCAGCGCCGCCGGCCCCAAGAATAACCACATTTTTATCTTTAATCGTTGTCCTTTCAAAAAGGGCCTTGACAGCGCCAAGACCGTCTGAGTTGTATCCGGTTAAAACATTTTTCCGGTTCATGATGGTATTCACGGCCCCGATTTTTTCCGCTGTATCATCCAGTTCATCAAGAAAATCCATTACGGGAACCTTGTGAGGAATCGTAATGCTGGCGCCTTTAATTCCAAGGGCTTTTATTCCGACAACGGCCTTACCGATATCTTTTACTCGGAAAGCCAAATACGCACCGTTGTATCCCAGCTCTGAAAAGGCGGTGTTGTGCATCATCGGCCCCAAACTATGGGATACAGGATCTCCGAGTAACGCAAAAAGGATTGTGTCAGAATTTAATGTCACTTCCCACCTGAATTTTGCACGAGTCGAAGGCATCCATCTACAAGGCATTAAGGGTACAGTCGTAGTATACTACTTCAAACCCTTAATAACGCAGTAGATGTGAGCTTTCGACTCGCTCTTGAGTGAAAATTGATAAGTAAAATGATCATCATCCATTTTACCATTTGAGTAATATTCGCTAATTGGAAATAATCGATCAGGCTATTGTGCGTGAACCTTTTACAAGAATCTTATTAATTTTCATGCAAGATTCAGGTTCTATTTTTCCGTGATAGTCTCTTCTATCTTCATGCCAAAATGCCTTGCGCCTTCTTCCATGGCCACCAGAATCTTGTCGCCGGGCGACAGGTTCACCACCGACACCGCTTTTCCTTCAGGATCGGTCAGACGTATGGTTTCCGCATTTTGAACAATGGTTGTCATCTCTTTATCACCGACAACAGCCTTTACCAGCATTAACGGACGCTTCTCGATTTTTAAACGCCCTACGATTCCGGTAGCTGTATCACCCTTAAAATCTACGATCAGCACCGGGTCGCCGGCTGAAAGCTCTGAAAGGTATCTTGTTTTTCCCCCCGGAACTCTGGTGTATGAGTGCACCGGTCCGGCATTCACCCGAAACGGCCTTGGAGAAACATACGGATTGGATATGCTTTCGGAATGAATTAAAAACAGGGCATTGCTGCTGTTTCCCACCAGCATCCCCTGCCCCATGCCCATGGATGTGCATGTATCCACGCAGACTCTGTCTCCCATGCCCACGGGTTTGACTTTGATGACTTCTGCGATCTGAAGCGCGACTCTATCCCCCCTTGAATGAAAACACGAGAGCACTTTCTTGAGCTCGATGATATCGTCTGCATGATAAACAACATGCCCTAC
>PKTV01000240.1 GCA_002868985.1 Desulfobacteraceae bacterium
AGATTTGAGAATTGAATAAGTGAGCTGATTTATTAATGATTTCAATATGGTGGGCCGTGAAGGAATCGAACCTTCAACCTACTGATTAAGAGTCAGGTGCTCTGCCTAGTTGAGCTAACGGCCCATGGGGATGAACATAAAAAAAATTTGATATCAATTTTAAAAAAGGTTGTCAATTTTTTTCTTGAAACATTGGAAAACCCAGGTTAAGAGGTTCAGGGTTCACGGTTCATGGCAATAGCTGGTTGAATTGGCAAGGGGGATTGTGCAAATGACACAGCGCATCCCTCTTTCCTATTTTCTGTTTTCTATTTCCTTTCAGCTTTGAGCTTTCAGCATTACTGTCGCCAAGGCGGCCGTTCTCTTTTTCGTTTTTGTTTTTTGGTTTTTTTGGACTCTTTATTCCAGACAGTCGCTTTTTGCTTCTTTTTATGTTGCGATGTCTTGTCGTGAGCATTTTTTTCTTTAAGTCCCAACATAAAACTGCCGGGTATTCTGTCGAGTGCCGGCTCATCGACAGCGTCCCTTTTTGTGAACGGTTCCTTCTGCTTGGGTAAGGGAGGACCAGTGAAGCAACCCGGCTGAATCGATTCTGCCAGATAAAGGGTTTCGCCGGCTTCATAAAATGTTATGCCTTTATCCGACGATATTTCGGTCTGGACCACAAGTTGTACCGGCATCGGGTCTCTCCGTCTGCCGATTCTTTCAGCCATTTCAGGTTCGGACGATAGGATGACATGACTAAATCCCATAGGGCGTATTCCGTTTTCCAAAACGCTGGGATAAGCCTTTCTCCTTACACAGGTATAAAGGAGCTTTGGAAGGTTTTGAGCCGGTATATTTGCAGGCATTGCAAGACGGTGGTTTGCACGGATGTAGTTTCCCCTGATTTCAACAGGAGGATTTGGCAGGGTAATAAGGATTTCGTTGATATTCGATGTGCGAACGTATTTTAACCCTTCCTCTTCCGAGAGAGCTTTTAGAAATTCTTTGATTTTCACAAATCCATCCGAATCCGGGACCAACCCGAACTCCGCAGGATTACGTCCCAGGATGTAAGATATGATCTTTGCCAGTTGTTCGGGGGGTCTGCGTTTAGCCATTGTCAAAAAAGCCTGCTTGACCTGTTGTACATCCTCTGATATTTTCTACCTAAGCTGAGCGTTTCAAATTTTTAAAATGGTTAATTAAACAATATTTTTAAGGTATTCTGCCATTTTGAATTTCAAAATTTTGAAACCCTAAGGGATTTCCAATTTCACCACATTTACTGCGTCAGATGCCGTTCCGCATAGCGGACTATAGCGAAACGGTATCTTCCTTGTATCTGCGGCAAACTTGAAAATCGCTCAACTTAGGTTCTATTATATTAATAGATAAAGTCAACCCGTTCAACGGTTTTAACGAGGAATACCTCAAAGTGGAAAGGAAAGTGAGATGACGAACAATGAAAAGTCCCGAATTTTGTATGACCGTGCATTGAATGTTATTCCCGGCGGCGTGAACAGCCCTGTGAGGGCCTGTAAGTCTGTGGGGACAAAACCGGTTTTTATCAACCGCGCAGAAGGATGCATGATTTTTGATGAAGACGGAAATGGCTACATCGATTATATCGGTTCCTGGGGGCCAATGATCTTGGGCCATCGACATCCTGCGGTTGTTGAAGCCCTTTCTTCGGTTTTAAAAAAAGGAACCAGCTTTGGTGCGCCCACCGAACTTGAAATCAAACTTGCTGAAATGTTAATTTCTGCGGTTCCATCCATGGATATGGTTCGCATGGTGAACTCCGGTACTGAAGCGACCATGAGTGCCATACGGCTGGCCCGTGGTTTTACAAAAAGAGATACCATAATCAAATTTGACGGTTGTTATCATGGTCACGCGGATGCACTTCTTGTAGAGGCAGGATCAGGTGTTGCCACATTGAGCATCCCAGGGAGTCCCGGTGTTCCGAAAACTTTTGTGGCCCATACATTATCCCTTCCTTATAACGATATCGACAGAGTTTCAGAGGTAATGAAAACCCAGGGAGAAAAAATTGCATGCATCATTGTCGAGCCTGTTGCAGGGAACATGGGACTGGTTACTCCAGCGAATGGTTTTCTTCAGTCACTAAGGGAACTTACTGACAAAAGCGGCAGTTTGCTGATATTCGATGAGGTGATGACCGGGTTCAGGGTGTCGTATGGCGGTGCCCAGGCCATATATGGCATTTCTCCAGATCTGACATGCCTGGGTAAAATTATTGGCGGCGGGTTGCCGGTGGGTGCTTATGGCGGCAGGCGTGACATCATGGAGCACATCGCCCCTCAGGGACCGGTATATCAGGCCGGGACCCTGTCCGGCAATCCCCTGGCCATGGCCGCAGGAATTGCGACGCTAACTCAACTCAATGCATCCGGGTTCTATGAAGCCTTAGATGAGAAGACCGAGCGACTGATGGTCGGCCTTAAAGGCGCTTCGGAAAAAGCGGGCATCAATGTTAAACTGACCAGGGCAGGGTCAATGCTGGGCCTCTTTTTTACAGACAAAGAGGTTATGAATTTTGAAGATGCCAAAACCAGCGATTTGAAAATGTTCTCCGACTATTACAAAGGCATGCTACAAGAGGGTATTTATCTTGCGCCTTCACAGTTTGAGGCCCTTTTTGTATCCGCGGCACATGACACAGCGCATATCGACAAAACGATCCAGGCTGCCGAAAAGGTGATGAAGCGATTAATAAAGTAAGTTTTCCTTATACCTACATCATATGTTTGTTTTCAAACAGGATCGACTTGAAATTGTATCCGTTTTAATACGATTGCTTACCGCCCATTCGCTTCGCTCATTAGAGCCGCAGAGAACCCAGAGGTTATTTATTTTATTGTTTTCCGTTGAGAGGACGGAAAACAATAAGAAACAGGCCCTTCGGGCATTTAGAACCCAAAAATATCGCGTAGCGATTGAATGTTTTTCTTTTGCCGTCCTCTCAACGGAAAAAGAAAAGTATCTTTTCTTTGCGCTCTCTGTGGCTTTGCGGTGAAATTGTAAAACGAAATTATATTACATAAATCTACACATTTTAAATAAAACGCTTTTCTAACAAAAGGGAGCATTTTTCAAAAGTCTCAGTTTATTCATCTTCAGGATAGAGGCACGGCTTCTTTCTGATTTTTACCCGCCAAATCCGCCCATAGAAATGAAAACTTGAAAAAAAGAGTGCGCCCCCGATGGTTGCATAGATAACGGCGAGATAATGCCGTGGAATTGGTGAGTGACGCATCGTGATGCCAAGTACAATCATGAAAATAATAATCAGATAACTTCTCCAGGCCTGAAAAGCAAAGATACAGGTTTTGTCCGGGAGGAGACAGAGCCGGGCAATATTTTTTAGTGCTATTTTTGAAAAACCAAAACGGTATGCCGTTAGGGCCGAAATCAGCCCCAAGGATCCCATGGATAAGGCCCAGCTTCCAGGAACAGCCCTCAGCCAGATATATGCCATACGGCAAAGCATGATTCCCACCAAACTCCACATCAAACCGGCAAGCGCCATAAGCAAGTATTTGGATGCAGACGGTTTTAATTTTTCAAGGGTCATGGCATCGCCTTTCACGAATCTTCCACCTGAATTTTGCAAGCGTCGAGTTCGCCGCATAAGCAAGGCGCAGGGCATGCAGCTGTAGTATATTACCGCAAATGTTCTGCAACGCAGCAGATGCGGTTAAATCGGCGCTCCTGAAAGGTAGACAATCTTGGAATAATATTGGAAGAAATCGAAAATTACCCATCAGATAAGAACCATATTGACGAATTGCAGACACAACGATTTAAGATACTTTATTTTATTAAATCCTTCAAGATTGTCTATGCAAGATTTAGGTTATACTTTATCATAGATGGACAACCGGCGTCAATTTCTATAACCTGGTTAAGCGGTTCAGGGTTCCCCGGTGAAATGGGCCTTGCCCTTCACTACCGTGAATTTCACTGGGCCCCGAATAGCGGGATTTCCGCTTTGCTACAACAGGCAAGGTTCACGGTTTGGCAACGCCAACATCTCAACTTAAAAAAAGTTATACCGGATTAATCAATTTTCCTCCTTTATTTGTTCGGTCATCTGTTGCCAAAAGAATGCGACGTGTGCTAATTATCATCGATGTCGTGTATCTCAAAGCCGTTAAGCTTCTGTTGAAATATTATTGCCATAATTACAGATGGATACAAAAATTTTTTGATGTAATCGAGAAAGCGGAGCTGTGTCCGAGAGACCTTTGAAAAACGCTCTCTTTTGCCCAATTTCATCGTCAGACTCAAATTTTAATCCTCGAAATACTCAATGTATGGATGCCTGTCCCGATGGGTTTTTTATCGGGGTGGTTTAAATTATCGTCTTCCTTGTTCTTGAACCCCGGTTAAATATAAATACGAATTTAACTGGGCAGGCAAAATTAAACATTTTTCAAAGGTCTCATCTGGCTTTATTTATACTTTTTATAACCCTTATCTATCACCCCTTACCGATGACCTATTGCCCATAACCCATCACCTATTGCCCATAACCCATCCCCTATTAACCATAACCTATGACCTATTG
>PKTV01000401.1 GCA_002868985.1 Desulfobacteraceae bacterium
ACGTTATAGCTTTTCAACAAACCGAAAAGATTACCTGGAAATGTATTGTTGGAAATTTAAAAAAATGGAAAGATCAGGATTTAATTAAAACTATCTCAGTAAATAATCAAGAGATTGAATTAGTCAAGCGATTAAATTTCTTTTTTATCTTTTTCCTCCATTTAAGTTTAGAAAGGATGGGGATGATGCCGATGGTAATAATTTAATTGTATGTATTCACGGGGTATGTTTCTCCGTAAAACGATATTGGCGGGGTGGCGTCATCATTTCGAAAAATTTACACGCGTCAACCTTTAAAATCATCCACCATTCTATGTTACCTTTTCGCTTGACTCGAAAACTCGAATTTCATATGTTTATGTTTCATTTATTTTTATCCTTTAAAAACATTTAGTTAGGGCAATTTCGCAATGACCGTTAGACGTGTCCTTATTTTTGCTCCCATACTTCTGATTCTTGTTCTGCTTCAGTCTTATTTCTGGGTGCCGACATATGAACAGCAAACAAAGGGAAACCCTGCGCGCCTTACCGAATATATCGCCGGATCCATCGGTGATGCCAGCCTTTTAAACCCTATCCTTTCGGCAGATTCCGCCAGCAGCAGTATCAACGACATGGTGTTCGAGGGTCTCATCGACAGGGATGAGCAATTGCGCTTCAGGGGAAGGCTGGCCAAATCATGGGTTATTTTTGAAGATGCGTTCTTTTATATCAACCCATCCGCCCGCATACCGGGTCTGGGCAACGCGGATGCACACACCCTGGCAGATTTCATTAAAAACGCTCAAAAAACAACACGTACAAAAGATCCGGACCTAAAGGATTCTCTAAACCGCATCACGGACATTTCCGTCCTTCCGCCTCGAACGTTTACGGTAACAAAGTCGTTCAAGGATTCAAAGACCGGTAAAGAGAAAACGATTGAAATCCGTGTGGCAGCGCCCCCGAGGATCAAACTGGTTTTAAATACGGTGGACCAGGATCTTTTCCAAAACCTTACCCATCTTCTGGGGAAAGATTACTTTGAATCTTTTCACGGCAAAGACTACTTGAAAAGCGATTTTCAGCTTTCCAAAGAACAATGGGCAGCATACACGAAAGAGCTGATGCCGGCCTTTGAACACAATCCGATTCTTTTGTTTCGCTTAAGGTCCGGAGTAAAATTTCACGACGGCCATCTGATGGGTGCCGATGATGTCAGGTTCACATATGAAGCCATCATGAATCCGAAAAATCTTTCACCCCGTATTTCAGATTACGAACCGGTGAAAAGCGTCGAGGTTATCGATCCGCTGACCGTTAAAATCGTTTACAAGCGGCTCTACTCTCCGGCCATCGGAACTTGGGGTATGGGAATCCTTCCCGAACATTTGCTCGACGCTCAAGCACTCAATAAAGAAGCCATTCGTCTCGGAAAAGATCCGAAAACCTTTTCCATTCGCCAGAGCACATTTAACCGGCATCCCGTTGGATGCGGGCCTTTCAAATTCCAAAATTGGAAATCGGATCAGTACATCATGTTGGATCGTTTTGATGATTACTGGGAAGGGCCGGCCAATTATCAGCGTTATGTCTTCCGCATCATTCCCGACCTTCTGACCCAGGAAATGGAATTTTATGCCGGTACTATCGACAGTTATGGGGTTCAACCCCATCAGGTCAAACGCCTGGAAAAAGATCCGCGGTTCGAAAATTTCTCCGGGGTTGCTTTCGGATACACCTATATCGGTTACAATATGAGACGCAAGCTCTTTAACGATCCCCGGATAAGAAGAGCCCTTGGGATGGCCATAAACGTTGAAAAAATCATCAAGTATGTGCTTTACGGCCAGGGGGAACAGATTACCGGACCTTTTGTCAAACAGACCGACTACTACAACCACACCATCAAGCCGCTGGTCTACGACCCTGCTGGCGCACTAAAGCTGCTGGAGGCGGCCGGTTGGAAACGAAACAATGCCGGCCGGCTTGAAAAAAACGGCAAACCATTTAAATTCACACTGATTACCAACAGCGGCAACGACCTTCGAAAGGCCATACTGGCCATTGTCCAGGACGCGTGGAAACAGATCGGCATCGATGTTCGCACCGATCTGTTGGAGTGGTCTGTTTTTATCCAGGAGCGCGTGAACAAAGCCGATTTTGACGCACTGATTCTGGGCTGGCAGATGGGAATTGAACCTGATCTTTATCAGATATGGCATTCGAGCCAAACAAATCCCTATCAGCTTAATTTTGTCGGCTATAAAAACAAAGAAGCGGATGATCTTATCATCAAGATCCGACAGGAGTACAATCATAACCGGCAGGTCGAATTTAGTCACCGGCTTCACGAAATTATTGCCGCTGAACAGCCCTATACCTTCCTTTATGTGGGCAAATGGACCGCTGTTTTGGACAAACGCATCGTCATCAAAACCGTCGATGATACCGGAGCCATACAGTATGAAAAAATAACACCCACCAAAACCGGTAATTACAGTTTCTATTTTAATAAATGGATTAAGCTTCCACAGGTTCCCGGTTTTATGGACAAAGGATAGACCATGTTATCATTTATCGGACGAAGTGTTGTTCAAAAAACCATTACGCTTTTTTTTGTCTCTATTGTCTCCTTTTTGATCATTCATCTTGCGCCTGGAAGTCCAAGCCAGGTGGATCCTTTGAATCCCAAGTTTACCCCCGAAATGGTGGAACGATTTCAAAAAGAGTTTCACCTGGATAAACCCCTTTACGTTCAATACATCTATTTTTACCGGGACCTTTTTACAGGAAAAACCGTTTCCTGGAAGGACAATCAATCGGTTCTTAAAAAGATTTGGGAACGATTTTTAAACAGCCTGCCCTTATTTGTTGTGGGCACACTCATTACCTGGACCCTTTCATTTCCGGTGGGAATCCGGTCCGCTATTTTTAGGGGCGGAATCTACGATCGCAGTGCCACGTTCATATCGTATGTACTGATTTCAATTCCCGGATTTTTCTTTGCATACGTTCTGATCATATTTGTCGTCACTTACTTTCATGTTCCGGTGATCGGTATGGAAACCTTCGGTATCGGAGACGCTCCGGCAACTTATCTGTTCATGGACCGAATCTGGCACCTGCTTCTTCCCTCCATGTTGGGTGCAACCGGTGGCATTGCGGTTCTTTCCAGATATGTTCGTAGCCAGATGCTCGAAGTGGAAGGTCAGGACTATATCCGCACCGCCAAGGCCAAGGGGCTTCCTCCGGAACAGGTGCACTATAAACACGCGCTTCGAAATGCGCTGTTGCCCTTTGTCACCATGTTCGGCCTCATTTTGCCCGGGCTGATCGGAGGCTCGGTGATCATCGAATCTATTTTTTCCTGGCCCGGAATGGGGCGAATGGCCTATGAAGCCATCCTGGCCCGGGATTATCCTGTAATTCTGACCGTCAACTTTGTTTCAGCCGTCCTGGTTCTGGCCGGCACCTTTATTTCAGACCTGCTTTACCTGGTTGTCGATCCAAGGATACGCTTGTAATGACTATGGTTGAAAAAAAATTGAACAACGATTTTTATATCGAATCGCCGCTGCCGCCAAAACGAACCCGCATGCAGGAAGTCCGTCGCCTTTTCGGCCAAAACCGGCTCGCCATTTTAGGACTTTTTATTTTTATCCTGTTTTTCTTTTGTGCCGTCACGGGCCTATTTTTAACATCAGGATCCAGGCCTGTATTCGATCCTGCCATGGTTCGTCTTCAGGAAAAGCTTCGCCCACCGTTGGCCAAACCGAATCTTGATTCCCTGCAGCCCCAAGAGGTCCCGGCCCTGGGAGTTTATCTCATGGGAACCGATGATCTGGGTAGAGATGTTTTTGCAAGAATGCTTCAAGGGGCATGGGTTTCTCTGACCGTCGGTTTTGTGGCTGTTGGCATATCGGTGCTCATCGGTATTTTTATGGGTGGAATTGCAGGCTATTTTGGACAACACCATATTAGAACAGATCAGGTTCTGTTCACGTTTGCCTTAATTTTGGGAACAGGTCTGGTGATCGCAAATTTTACCTTTATCGGTACCGTGTTTTTATTGCTCTGCCTGGCATACATATTTTATTCTCTATTCGCCCGGCACGGATCAACAGAAAAAGAAACGCCGGCCTTAAAAGCGATGCTTCACAGCAATGCGGTTTCCATTGATACCCTGATCATGCGAATCGTGGATATCATGCTCTGTTTTCCGAGCTTTTTTCTGATTTTAACGGTGGTCGCCCTGCTTCCTGCCAGCATATACAACATTATGATCGTCATCGGACTGACCAGTTGGATGGGGGCGACCCGTTTTGTGCGCGCCGAATTTCTTTCCCTGCGGGAACAGGATTTCGTGGCGGCCGCAAAGGCGCTGGGGCTGAGCAATTTTCGCATCATCTTCCGGCACATGATGCCCAATGCCATCGCGCCGGTGCTGGTATCGGCCACGATCGGCATTGCAACGGCCATATTGACCGAAGCGGGCTTGAGTTTTCTCGGATTCGGCGTGCCGCCTCCCCATGCAACCTGGGGAAACATTCTTTCAGACAGCAAAAGATTTATTTTTGATGCTCCCTGGC
>PKTV01000100.1 GCA_002868985.1 Desulfobacteraceae bacterium
CAAAGACCCTGTTTTCAAAAAAATGCCACTGATTGACATAGAGCTCCATTTCTTCTTCTAGATTCCTGTCCTTAATGATCTGCTGGTAGTCTTCTTTGGAGAACTTTTCCGTCTGCGTAAAAACATCCAGTTGTATGCCTGAAGCTCTGGCGATATGGAACCCCAGCCGGAGGGCTTTGATCGCATTGGCCGAACCGCCAAAGAAAACCGCGATACTTTTCCACTCTTTATAAACAGGGCTTGTGATCAAAACCGGAAATCGAGCAGACCTTACAATCCGTCTCACACGGGGTCCGATATATCCAAGGCCGATTTTTGAAGACATGTCACTAACGCTCCTGGGGCAGCACATATAATCAAAGTTCGTATGTATGTCCGGCAGCGTTGAGGCCGTAAAGTGCTTTGGATCCAGAAATCGTGCACTTATTCCTCCCTGTTCAAGCAATTCGGTTGCACGTTTTAAAGCGGTTTCCGGGGATATAAGGTAAGATTTGTCAAGATCAACCTGGACCACATCGTTGTCAAAATACATTAAAAATTTTGTGGTTTTGGGAATGTATATTACCGGAAAAGCCCCGACCTTGTTGCAAAAATAGATCGATTGAAGCAGCGTTTCTCTCCCAAAGGGATTATTTCTAAAAATATGAAGCAGTCGGTTCTCCATTTGGCTCTCCTTTCTATCAATTTTTACTTCTTCATCCCATTTAGTGACTGGTCTGAACCATCAACTCCTTACGATATTGATCCAGGATGGTCGCTTTGGAAATAAGACCTAAAAACCTATTGTTAACTACCACCGGCATGGAAAACAAGCCTTTCATATCCATTTTGCGAACAACATCTAACAAATCATCATCCGGATGAACCACTTCTACCTTGGTATTCATGATTTGTCCTAAAAAAACGGCATCATACATCACCGGATCAAACAGGTATGGCCGAATATCATCCAAATGGATAATTCCCAAAAAATTACCGGTCTGGTCGTCTTCCACCGGAAAATAGTTCCGGGGGGAAATTTTAATAATATCAACAAAATCCCTCAAAAGCATATTCTGATTGACGATAATACAATCCTTTTCAATAAGTTCCGTTACATTCAGATCTGACAAAACCCGGGCGTCGGTGCCAGGTCTTAACAAATGACCGTGTTCCACAAGATCCTTCAGATAATAGGATGCCGGCTCAAAATAATGGCAGAGCGTGGTCGTCACCGCAGACACCATAATTAAAGGGAGAATGACTTCCCATCCTCCGGTGATCTCGATGATGAGAAAAACTCCGGTCAACGGCGCCTGCAGCATGCCGCTGATCAGCCCCGCCATCCCCAGAAGTGCATAATATCCTTCGTTGACCCATGATACGGACGGCCAGAACAGTGCGAGAAGATGATGATAGGTCACCCCGACAAGGCTCCCGATAACCAGGCATGGTGCGAATATGCCGCCGGAACCTCCCCAGCCCAGAGTCAAAGCAGTGGCTGCAATCTTGGCAAATGAGGCCAGTGCCACAACGGCAAGCACCTGGCCGTATTCCCCTTCGATCAGAATTTTAACCGAATGGTACCCTTCCCCCAGTACCACGGGAAGAAAAAGGCCAATGACACCCACCGCGCATCCGCCCATGGCGGCCCGAATCCATATGGGTGCTGAAACTTTGTGTGATACGGTATGCATGGACCTTAACATGCGTGTAAGGAGAATAGATGCCGCTGCAGACATGACGGCTAAACCGAGACAGGCAAAGATATTTAGCAGGTCGATATTGAAGAGGTGGTGGCTAAACGGGATCTGATTTCCTTGAAGAAGACGACTGATTTCTGTACCGGCAACCGAAGCAATGGCAATGGGGACAATGTTAACCGATTTCCATTCACCCACAATAACTTCAACGGCAAAAACCATTCCGGCAATCGGTGCATTGAAGATGGAAGATATGGCACCGGCGGCGCCGCACCCCACCAAAGTTACCCGCTGCCGATCGTTTAAGGAAAAATACTTAGCGATATTTGAACCGATAGCCGCTCCACTGATCACAACAGGTGCTTCTGGGCCCGCCGACCCGCCGCTGCCGATGGTTAGACAGCTCGATATAAGCCTGGAAAAGCTTGAGCGGAACCTCAAAAGACCGCCGTAACGAGACACGCTGTAAATCACTTCCGGAACACCGTGTCCGGCGCCTTCGTTGACGACTTTTTCCAGAAACAAAGAAGAAAGGGCGGCACCGACGGCAGGAAGAACAAATACCCACCAGTAATGACGGAAATGATGAATCCACTCGGACATCATCACAAGGCTCCGATTGAGCGCCACCGAAGCCAAACCGGAAAAATTCCCCACGATCGCGGCCATCAATATGAGCAGAAGTCGATCATCAAATCGGAAAATCGGCCAGTTTCCAGGGTAACGCCACGATCTTAAAATGCGCATTTTTTTCAATATCTAATAACCCTCTCCTTTTACGAGTCGGTTTTCGAAGTCGACAATGTTTGAAAAAAACGCTGTTGAATCAGGGGTGATTTTTAAAAATTCCACAAATGCGTTTTCACGGATACAAAAAGAAAGCCTTGAAAGAAGGTGGAGATGGATTTTCCTTGACGAACTTAAAAGGATGAACATAACAAACACCGGTCTACCGTCAACGGCTTTGAAATCGATGGGTTTCTCAAGAAAACAGGTGGATATTAAAGAGTTTTTTATCGTATCCTTCAAAGGATCGTGGGGATGGGGGATGGCAACCCCTTTACCAATACCTGTTGATGTCAAATGTTCCCTTTCAAGCAAGCTTGAATAAAGTATTTCTTTGATACTGCTGGATAAATAATGGATGTTTTCAACAGCGTTTTTCAACACCGTTTCAACATCATCTCCCTTTATATCATATAAAAGACCACCACGTTTCATTGAAGGCAGAAGATTTTCCATTTTTGTCTGCCGTGGTGTTTTATTCACTTTTTCAGGAATTGAAAACGGGAGCTTATACATCGCAGCCCATTTTTCCAGAGTCGATTCATTAAATAGATATCTGTTTCCGGTTTTTTGTATGGGTATCCTGCCCTGGCGAATCCATCGCTCCACGGTGCTTACCGGAAGACGAAGACACTGGGCGACTTCGTTTATTGTGAGTTTCATAAGAATAAAAGCATGTTACGATTTTCATTTGAATTCATTTCGCGTTACCTTGAGAGACAGAATCTTCTATAAGTAGCAGGGAAATTCAAATTTAAACTTTATTTAATAACTTGAATGTCATTCTAAATCAAGACGTTTTATCATTTGATGCATGTTGCTGGGTTTCTAATTCCGATGCCGACCGATAGGAGATGGTAATGTCGCGTTTCGGATAGGGTATCTCAATACCGTGTTCATCAAACGCTGTTTTGATTTTGTCGGTGACATGGGAAATGGTATCCATGCGCTTTCTGGCATCATCAATCCATACCCTGAGTTGAAGATCCACCGACGATTCCCCAAAGTTTCTTACCACAACTTTTGGTGCAGGTGTTTTTGAAATCCAGGCCACCGATTCTGCAACATTAAGGATTAAGGCTTTTGCCTTTTCAATATTCGCATCATATGCAATTCCGATGTTGATGCGAACCCTTATATTTGTTGAAAGAATGGTGTAGTTGACGATATCCCGTTTCATGATTTCATTGTTGGGAATGATGATCACAATATTATCCGTCGTCTTGATCTTGGTAGCCCGCAGACCGATATCGATGACATCTCCCCAAGAAGCACTTCCTGCCGGAGCACTCCACACTTCGATCCGGTCACCCACTTCAAACGGCCGATCGATAATCAAAAGCACACCGGCGATAAGGTTGGACAAGGTGTCTTTGGCGGCAAAGCCGATGGCAATACCGGCCACACCGGCACCTGCAATAAAAGGCATGACATTGACACCCAGGATATCCAACGCCAGAACAATGGCAGTCGCATAAATGATCGCCCCTGAAAATTTATTGATAAGGTCGAAAATTATATCATCGACTTTGGTTTTTGTTTTGTCGATGATATTTTTTTCAAAGTATCCCAGCAGGATTAACAAGAAATCTTTGGCTGGAGATGCCAGGAGTATGATCACAATTGCGTGAAAGATTTTTTCCAAAAGCAAAACATCGAAAAGTCTGATGAGATACGTACCGGTGACAAGTATCAGACCACAGAAAAGCGCCTTGCGGACAACGCTGATAATTTCGATATTGATTTTAAGAAAATTGCTTTTTTGGGTCTTTTTCTCAAAAGAAACCAGAATGCGTTTTAAAATTATCCAGACGATATAGGTGCCGGCAATAGCCCCCAGAGTCTTTAATACCAGATGAATGTATACCGCCTTTATACCGGATGTCGTGGATATTTTCTCCAGAAAAGCAAAAATAAATTCCATAATTTCCTCAACATTGAAATATCTTGTAAAAAGTTTTTCCCGAGCGATATCTGACCATTTTGAGAATTCATCAAATATGACATTTCTTATTTGTCCGTCAAGCCCCTTTCGCCTAAAAACGCCGAACTATACCGAAAATCGAAATTGGGTTCAGG
>PKTV01000289.1 GCA_002868985.1 Desulfobacteraceae bacterium
ATGTATACAGAAACACCGGGCTGGTTTCCGTCGTGATGCCAAACCCCCGATCCAATATCACGGTCTTTACCACGTAATCCAGTAGCGGTACGGAAAAACCGGTAAAAAGCAGAGAATCCGTAATACGGGTCCAGCTGATGTAATCATTCCAATTCAAAAGGGGGGAGCGACGAAAGCCGCCGCCGCCCAGGACAGATTGAAGAATATTGCGCAGTCCGGTAATTCCGAACCAGATAAAGGCCCCCAGATAGGCCAACACCCACCAGTCCTTGGTCAGGGCAAAGGTAAGAAAAGCCGGGATAAATCCGATCAGTACCTTGAGACCATTTTTCAGATTGGAGTTCAAATAGCTCCAGCGCAATCGCCGCTGTCTTCCCGGCGATTCCGGCGGCTTAAGATAGAGCCCGTTGACAATTTTCTTTTGAGCACCGCCAAGGGTCACGATGTTGCCCGGGGTGACCATACGAGTAGAGGTGGCCTGGACCTGCCAGCCTTCCCGGTGTGCAACTCTCAACAAGCCGAAAACAGGAAGAATCTTCGCCAATCCGGACAGTATTTTGTCAAACGGTCTGCCCGCTTCATGTGGAACATAAACCGTGTATTTGTAGGCATTGATTTTAATGGGAATGGTTTCACGAAGATCAGTTCGACAATCCAGCACAATTTGCCGCTGCGCCCGTTTTGGCAGCGTTTCCTTGATCGCCAGTCCCATCCCGTGAACTTTGGGGGAGCGGCCCGTAGAGTCGCTTCCAATCCTTGCTTTGAGCGGATTTCCGGTGTAGTAAGATTTCAATATATCGATATCGTAAAGAATCGTGATCAATTTGTCTATTTGTTGGGTATTGTCCGAAGTTCCTGATCCCTTGAGATCCTCAATAATCTCACGAATTATTTGCTTCAGACGAATCGGACTCCCTTCGTTGATCGCCTCCTGCAAACGGCTTATCTCACCAATATGGGTGGTCTTGCCCGCGGAATGATCTTTAAGATTGAATATCTCGAGCCGAGTGATCATCCCTTGGCAATCATATAGAAGCTCAAGAACATCCCCGGCTTTCAAGTTGGTTAAATTCAACGTCACCCGGTACCCGGAATGGAGCTGGGTCAGCCGTCCCAAAATTTCAAATGGATTCAGTCGCAACAGTTCCGGGACATCCGGACCATCGTCGGGCATCTCGGGATACCTGATCTCGGGATTTTTTTCAGGTTCCAGATAACCGTCGATGACGGATTCGAGGTCCAGCGTGTTCATCGACTCAATCCATCGGGTGATGGTATTGCGCCGTTCGGGACTTGCCGTGGGAAACTCTACCCTCATCCGCTCGGTTTTCCCTTGCAACACCTTCAACATCCGGTCGTGAATGAATTTCGCCAGATGCAATCTCGACTTCTGACCGATACCCACATATGCCAGAAATTCTTGTTTATCAATCGGAGGCAACTCGATTCCGTAAGTCCGATTAATCTCCGTTCGGTGGCTTTCATTAAATTTCTTTCGAAGCGCCGGGACATATTCCTGTTGATACAACGACACCTTGCGGCCGGTCTCCATGATCTTCATGACCGTCGGTTCGGCAAGAAAGCAAAGGAATGCCTGTGCATCATTAAACCCGCGAGGAACCCATATCAACTGCACGTATTTGTCACGGAATCGTGCGAAAAACTCAATGCCGATTCGAATGTCGATGTTTAAAATTTTGGCGGCTTCAAGAAGTTCGGCCGCAAAACGCGGCTCGATAAAGTTGTAGTGGATCACCCGCAGGCGTTGGATACCTTTTATCCATGCATCCATGATAAGATGGGTCGAAGACTTGCGCCCTTTTGTGTTGACATCATGTACGTGATCGTCAAATGCAATTTGATTCCAATCTTCGGGCATTTCCAAAAGATGGTAGCGCTTGAGCTGCCGCCGAATGATGCTCGGTTTCCCGGATGCCGCTGTCCGGAAGTCATGGGCCAGTTGGAGTTGCTTTCGGTAATCGCCGTGAACCCGCACCAGGTCCTTCATGATTTGCAGTAACACCCTGGCGGTATTTTTGGGCATCGGGCCTTCGGCCGTATCGATCACTTCATTGCGCAACAACCGCAACGCATTGATACGATCTTCAACCCCGCCGACTTCCAGAGAACTTAAGAGGTGGACAACCGCATAAGCGATCCGCAACCCTCTGGTTTCGGTCATTTCTTTGATGCCGTGGGAGTGAAAATACGGATAGTAAAATCGGCGGGCGTACTTGGTGCTGCTTTTTCCTTGCAGCACGTCGTTGACGATTCGGATCAGTTCGTGGTCACGTTTATCAAAAAGAAATCCAGAGGTTTTATCGTTCATAACAGGACAATGATAAGAACTCGTTATATCGAGTTGGGTTTATTCAAAATTCAAGATTAAAGTTTTGCAGATGTTTAGAACAAAATATGGGTTTCAATGCCCCCATTCGCATCTATTTCCATTGAATCCCGGTTCACACTTTTAATTAATTCCATTATAGCAAAAGTTATGCCATTAAGTAAATGCCTTTTGTTATATACTCCAACCTGTTAAAATTCAGAACAAATGGGCTATGAAAACGTTTTTGATATTATGAACATATTGATTATTATTGGAAGTTTTTACCTGCGAAGCGTATGGTTAGGTCTTTAAATCTTCCGCACACAAGGCAGAGTCCTGTCGCTTTAACAAGGCGTTCAGGAATTCTTAATTTAAAAAGTCAATAAAGCTAAAAAAAATTAGAAAGCTGCAGAGCTTCATTTAATGCCCACTACCGCCTGCGCAATATTAAAACAATAATCGCCGATCTTTTCGAAAATCGACAAGAAGTCGATGAACACCAGACCCGGGTCAAGACCGCATTCACCGCTGCGCAGTCTTGAAATGTGAGCCTGCCGCATCTCTTCTATCATCACGTTAATCATGTTTCCAATTTCCTCGGCTTGTTTCATAAAATTTTCGATAGGTTGATGGATACCCAGTGTGACAAGATCGATGAATATGACGACCTTTTCCGAGATTGTTTTCAAGTCGTCCCTGGTAAGTTGCGCAAATTGCAGATTGTCTTCAATGATCTTTTCCGTAAGCTGAGCGATATTCTCCACTGAGTCACCGATTCTTTCGATGTTGTTCGTCATTCTCATTAAGCTGGAGATTTCTCCGGCCTCGGATTCGTTCACTTCACTCTGGTAAATTCTGGTTAAATAGGAAGTAATCTCCTTTTGCATGTCATCCAGATGGTTTTCAATACGTTTCCACTTTCTTAACTTTTTATAATCCCTGTATTCAATCCGCTGGATCGTATCTTTGAAGGTGCTAACGGCGATTTTGGACATCCTGACAATTTCACTGCGAACATTGGCCAAAGCGGCGATGGGAGCATCATCAAGCTTGGTGCCGAAATCCGGTAACCGGTAAAAATCTTCCGGCTCATCCTCTTTGGGAGATAATAAAATTGCAACTTTTATCAGCATCGGCAGGAAAAACAGAAATATTAACGCGTTGACAACATTGAACAGGGTGTGGCCGTTGGCGATATAGCGAGCGATATTGACCATGTCGCCTTCAACAATTTCACCAACCGGTCCTGCTCCCAAATGCATGGTTGCAAATTCTATGAAACCGACGAAATAAGGAAAGATAAGCAGCATAAAGGCTACACCGATGACATTGAACATCGTGTTGGCTCTGGCGGCTCTGTGAGCGTTGATATTGGCGGAGCCTATGGTCGCAAATTCGGCCGTGATAGTGGTCCCGATATTTTGACCCAGAACCAACGCCATTGCTCCCGGAAACGTTAGTAACCCCTGGGTGGCAAGGGTCATTGTCAATCCAATGGTAGCGGATGAAGATTGGACCAAGATTGTCAGAACAGTGCCGACAAACACACAGAGAATAAGACCACCGGCACTGCCGGGGTCGAATTTGGTAAAAAATTCAATAAAAGAAGGATCATTTTTAATCGGGGTCAGCCCGTGCTTCATGACTGTCATGCCAAAAAAAAGCAGGCCGAATCCCAAGATTACCTCACCGAAGTACCGGTATTTTTTTTGTTGGGTGAAGAATTTCATAGATACGCCGATGGCAATGGCCGGCAGAGCCGCTTTGGTCAGTTTAAAAGCGATTAACTGGGCGGTCACCGTTGTTCCGATATTGGCGCCCAGGATAACACCAACGGCCTGTTGTAAAGTCATTAATCCGGCACTTACAAATCCGACCATCATAACGGTGGTCGCTGAAGAGGATTGCACCATGGCGGTAACTCCGGCCCCCGTAAGGCAACCGACGATCCGGTTCGATGAAACCGTGCATAAGATTTTTTTAATTCTTTTTCCGGCCGACATCCGGAGCCCGTCGGTCATCATCTTCATCCCAAGGATAAACAGAGCCAAGCCACCGATGCTTTGAATCAATACATTTAAAATACTCATTGGTTTCCCAGAAATACATTAAGATTGCAGCTTCAATTCTCATAGATACGGCCCTAAAGCCCCATGAACACAAGGTCTTCGCCATAAAATTCACCCTAAGGCAATA
>PKTV01000577.1 GCA_002868985.1 Desulfobacteraceae bacterium
AGATCGTTTATCATGTTCCGGGTTTTGTTGAAAGCCACCAGAGCTATTCCCACAATAAGCAGTAGAAGCAGTTTGAATGTTCCTCCACCGACCGTCATGAGTGTTGCTTTATTGAGATGGTACTTGCCGAAAACAATATCAATATTCGGATCGATCTCAATTGTGGCAAGAAGCACCGCAAAGAGCATAATCAGCATGCCGACATCAAACAACCGCTCAGCGCCAACCGTTGCTAGACCTGTGGAAAATGGAATATTTTCCTTTTTTTGCAAAATAACAGGTCTGGCCACTTCTCCTACCCTCCCCGGAAGGATACAATTGATCATAAAACCGATCATCAGAGGGTGAAATGATTGCCAGAACCTTATGTTGCCGGCCGATTCAAGTATTATTTTCCATCGATATGCTCTCAGAGCGAAGCTTAATAAAATAACCACAACAGCCGGCACTATCCATGCATAATTGATGGATGCAAAATAGATGATAAGATCATTAAACGGGACATTTCTAAGAGCCAGATAAAGCGCCAGAATAGAGACTACCAGTCCCAGAATCAGTGAAATGCCTATTTTTTTATTCATTCGAGTATCATCACAGATCGGATCCAAATAAAAACCGAGGATTCAGGTATTAAGGTTTCGCTCAATTGCAGCAATAAAACCCTGCCTAAATCTTAGCGCCAATTCTGCGAATTTATTTTTGAGCGAGCCCTAAGAAAGGGTTTTGCGTGCCTTTACAATATCTTTCTTTATCTGATCAGACAGTTCGGAAATATTCGAAAATTTTTTTTCATCCCTGATTCGCTTTACAAAATCCACCCGGATCTTCTGGCCATATATGTTTTCATTAAAGTCAAGAATATGGACTTCCACCGAAAAAACGTTATCATCAAAAGTGGGACTATAGCCGATATTGGCAACGCCTTGAAAAATTTCTCCCATACAATCCACCGCAACAGCGTACACGCCGTTTTTTGGGCACAGTTCGTCGTGCAGTGTAATATTTGCCGTGGGAAACCCAAGAAGTCTTCCCCCCCTGTTGCGCCCGGTGGTAACAACTCCCCTGATTTGATAATAACGCCCCAATAATTTTTGGGCCTCATCTACCTTGCCTTCCTCGACAAGTTCACGTGTTCGAGTACTGCTGATTCGTCCCGGCCAATTCTTTGATGTTTGAATCCAGTCGGCAACAACAACTTCAAATCCTAAATTGTTGGCATAGGTTTTTAAAAGATCTATATCTCCCTCTCGATTTCTACCAAAAGTGTAATCTTTACCCACGACAATAGCTTTCATTCCAATTGATTTGAGCAGAATGTCTTCCACAAATGTTTTTGCCGATATTGCCGCAAATTCTTCGGTGAAGGGGACACAAATCAAAACATCTACACCCGAGTTTTCAATGAGCTCGATTTTTTGCTCATAGAGGGTGATGAGTGGCAGATGTCCGTTTTGTTTTAAAACACGGACCGGATGGGGCTCAAAGGTCATAACGATGGATGTGCCGTTGATGGTGTCTGCCTTCTCTATTACCTCATGAAAAAGGGCTTGATGTCCGATGTGGACACCGTCAAAATTACCGATGGTAATCACAGCATTTTTAAATGGCTTTTCAATTTTATCAATATTTTTAATTAGTTCCATTCCAATTTTTCTCGTTAACAAATATCGGCCTTGACAAAAATAAAAAAACGTATATATAGAATATCCGTTATATTAAATCAATCTTAAATGATTTTATTCATGCCGAAGTGGCGGAATTGGTAGACGCGCTAGGTTCAGGGTCTAGTGGGGGTTTCTCCGTGGGAGTTCGAGTCTCCCCTTCGGCACTCTTTAGATTTTAAGATTTTGATTATATTATTGATGTTTTAACAAAAACCTCCGAATGGACCACCTATTATACCAGTGGTACAATTTGGGGGTTTTATTTTTTCCAAAAATTCAGCCAAAAAGTATGCCTACATTTTCTCAGAAACACCACAACCTATTCACGGATTGTTATGCATCCAGATCTTAGATCAAGATTTGGCCTTACTGCATTTAGGTTCTTGTTTTGTACCCCACATTTTATACAAGCTAAGTATCTCTCACGAACGATTACTGAGTTCATTTAGCAAATCTATTCTAATATTAGACAGGAAGGCAAAATGTCAACTCTATCCAAAACCCAATTGAAAAACACAATTAAGAAATATATCCAATATTTTATTCATGATTTTGAGCTTGAGCAAGCCACAGGTGGAAGGTCGCTTCGTACAGGTATGTCAGGTTGGAAAGGCGTTATTTTTACACGATTTATAACATGTCGAGGACTTAAAACGAGGCTCCAACGCCGAGGTTGGGCCAAAAGATTATTTTAAGATAGCTTCTATAAATAATTAAAAATATATAGATTTCAGTCTGGGTCCTTTACAGTCTGTCCTTTTTTCGTCTCTCCTTGTAAACAAGTTCTAATTTTTCAATTACGGCATCGGTTACAAATTCCTGAATCGTCATGTCTTTATCAGTACAAACCGCATTTATTCTATTAATTAATTCTTCCGGTAACAGGATGTTAAGCAGTTTAGTTTCAGTTTTTTCCGGTGGTGGTTTGTTTTTCACGTTGCCCCCATTTTGATTTAAGCCTTAAGTATTTCTTTGTAAGCTCAGGATCTCCACATATTACTATTTTTTCAACCTTGGTTTTGCACCTAATGAATATAGAATATTTGAAGTCAAACAAATCCCAACAAGTGCGAACATCACTTCATTTACACCCACTATAAATGTTAATATCAACCAATAAGGACTATGAACCCAAGCAAAGATAACGGTTAACAGAATAATAATGCCAGCTATTAGTACAGTTATTCTTTCAAGATACCAGCTATCTGTTTGAGCGATATACATTTTCATGCCTCCTGCCACGTATACCTAAAGAAAACCTCATAAGTTCCTCTAAACCACAATTACAGAACTGCTTTTTGAAGAGGTTTGTTCGATTATTGCAATCAGAATAAATTTTATTAGAAGCTATCTCAAAAATAGGATTAGAATTCAAAAGCAAGTTGAGCTTTGCGAAATCCCGAGAATCGGGGGCGTTAAACGGTTAAAAAACGAAGCATACACGTAGTATGTGAGTATTTTGAACCGGTTTTTTTATTACCTGTGTTTTTCACCTTCTTCCAAATTCTCCACAACGCCCCTGAACTGATCCAAAGCAGCCTCAAGATAGTCAACTGTCTCCATGTCAAGTACCTCAGATCCACCACATCATTCAACAATCTCAAGTACGTATCTTTTCTCAGCCTTTCCAGAAGCTGCATTTAATAAAGCCCGGATGGAATTGGCTGTTCGGCCTTGTTTGCCGATGATCTTTCCCATATCACTCTTATCTACTCTGAGTTCAAGTACAACAATTTGGCTACCTTCAACCTCATTAACCTGTACCTGTTCCGGGTTGTCGACCAGTGCTTTTACAATTTTAATAAGAAAATTTTTCATAAATTTGGTTTCCTATCTGTTCAGTGTCCAGAATACGTCTTTATTGATTTCATACGGTGTCTGTTTTTTGGATAATATAGATATGGATTTAGTGATCTGATCTTGAAGATCAGGAGCAATTGATTCAATGTATTCAGGTGAGCATTTATAGAAGTAGGATTGTGAGTTCATTTATCAAGTTTAATATCTGCTTTTTCTTTTATATGGTTAATGTTCAATTTGAGATTTAGCGAATGCATTTTCCTGCACCAGGCAAAATAACTCAATGTCTATTAAGATTGTGTTTTACCTACCAGTATAGCTATTCTTTCCTTCAATATAGTATTTTCATGTTTGAGCCGTTCGATTTCTTCGTGAGCTTTTACCAGCCTTTCAGAATATGACTTAAGCAAATTTTCAATAAATTCCTTGTTAATTTCTTCCTTTTTCCCTTGGGTAGTTTGCTCCATTCCTATCGGCCCTCTCATGCGACTGGAAGTTTTTGAACCAATTAATTATTGAATCTTTAAGAATACGGTTCAATAAAAAACACTAAACCCCACCTCTGTTTTGAGAAATGGGGTTCCGGTATTTATCACATAAGCTCTCCCTTTAATTGGGTTTAAGCAACAATTTTAGAATCATATGTTTTTTCGCATATTTAAACCAACATGTCAAGAATGTTGCCAAGGATGGCACATCCAAGCAGAAAGGCAACGACAACGGGATGTAAAGTAAGGAATCCTGCTACTGGTGAGGATATGATGCTGACACCGGGGAAGATTGTTACGTATGGGTGCTCTGGAAAGTTGAAAGAGAGAATTAATGGGCAATAAACAGGGCGACCCTTTTGGATCGCCCAAGCAACGGTTATAAAGATAGGTTGACCATCCGTCAAAGCCCTTGCCAGTTTTAAAGACTTCCCTCAATGCCGTCATTATACCCGGTGCACATTTAATTTAGAAGCTATCTCAAAATAATCTTTTGGCCCAACCTCGGCGTTGGAGCCTCGTTTTAAGTCCTCGACATACTTGAGTATGCACCCCAAGGGCATTTCC
>PKTV01000246.1 GCA_002868985.1 Desulfobacteraceae bacterium
CAAATTTGTATTTCTTTTATATTTCTTTTTACGTTGACCTTCTGAATTAGTGGGCATGCTCTAAGGCACCGGTAAAATACATGACCGAAAGTAAATAAAAAACAAAAGCCTGTACCAGTGCAACGAAAATGCCAAGAGCCATTATCGGCAGCGGAGCAAAAAACAATCCCGCCAGAGCGAAAAGGATGCCCAGGACGAGCTCATGGCCCATCATGTTTCCGAAAAGACGAAAAGTAAGAGACAAAACACGTGCCAGGTGTCCTATGACTTCTATAGGAAAAATAAGAGGGACCATCCACCATACGGGTCCGAGAAAGTGTTTAATATATTTAACACCGTGATATTTAATGCCGATAACGTGTGTAAACAGGACAACAACAAGAGCACATGAAAGGGTTGTGTTCAGGTTGGCGGTCGGTGGAAAAAATCCAGGCACAAGTCCCATTATGTTGCAGGCAAAAACATAAATAAAAACCGTCGCTAGTAGTGGAAAAAGCCAGCGCCCTTCTTCTCCGGTAATATCAATGGTGAATTCTTCGAGCCCTGAAATGATAATCTCCAAAACATTTTGTATTTTCGAGGGAACCAGATTTACACTCTTTGCCCCGACGATTCCAAGTACAATCAGCAAGATCATCACCACCCAAGAATAGATGATGTGGGGATACGCATGGGCAAAATGTCCAAGACCGAACATTTCAAACAGCTTTACAAAAAATAGATAGGGATGTTCCACCTTAAGTTGCCTCCTTGAAAATATATTTGGTTAATTCACGTACAGTGGCAAGCGTGATACTCGCCACCACCACCGAAAGTCCAACAAAAAGACCCAAAGGATCAACAAAATGCTCTGATATGAGAACAAATATAATAAGGCCGCTGACAATGAACCGAATGTAATATTTGGCCAATATTACACTGGTGGAAGCCAGATGGGGAGGTCTAAACGCTTTTTTAAGTGTCCGGTAGAGCAAATGAAAATTGATAGTGACAATCATGCCCCCACAAATAATCCCCATGGCAAAATCAGACGGCATAAGAAAAAGTCCGATCAGACTGGCAAAAGAAAACAGGATCCAATTCGTTAAGTTTACGAATTTATAAAGACGACTTTGAATTTCCACCTTAAAAATATCCGTTAGAGCTTTCTGCTCTTTTTTATTGCAATTCCGATGTTTCTAAATCCCGCAGCGATTCCAAGCCCAAGACAAATCAGTGTAAACCAAGGTGTTGTATTAAATACTTTTCTGTCAAGGTATACGCCTATAGCCAGCCCGATAAAGATTGAAAGCGCTACGGATAAGCCGATGCTGCTATAATATGCCAGATCCTTTATGGCACGTGTGGTTTCCCTCTTCATGAAAAAGAACACCTTCTCGGACAATAAGATCCTCATATAAAATAAGGTCTATAAAGGACGTTGTGCATCTAACATATGAATTTTCACAAGTCAATGCAAAATGTGTTAAAATTTTAAGATCAAATTATATTTTAATAATGCCGGCATCAAATACCGGACCATCCAGGCAGGCATGTAAGTAAGCTTTTTCCGGTCCTTTTTTTTCAACCGCACACCCAAGGCAAGCCCCCATACCGCAAGCCATGGCCGTTTCAATGGAAACCTGACACGGCACACGATACTTCTCAGCAATATCCAATACACACGTTAACATCCCCAAAGGACCGCAGGCGTAAATAACATCGGGGCGACCTCCTTTGGAAGCAACGTCCAAAGGATGGGTGATAAAACACTGGTCTCCTTCACTTCCATCATCTGTGGTAACCTGTATTTTCATTCCAATGTCTATAAATTCATCCCTGCATAGCAAATCATCCTTTGATCTTCCACCTAAAAAAACCTTACTTTTTGCAGTGTCGACACCTTTTGCCCGCAAATATGTGGCCAGAAAAACCAGCGGTGCAACACCAATGCCGCCCGCAACGATATAAACGGTTTTATAATGACGAGAAAAAGTGAAACCATTCCCTAATGGGCCAAGAATGTCTACAATGTCATCGACTTGAATCATAGAGAGTTTCTTTGTGCCCTCCCCCACCACCTTATAAAGGAGTTCAATTCCAATGGTTTGGTTATTGTCAGATATCAACTTATGAATGGAAAAGGGACGACGTAAAAAAGGGGTGATCTGGCCTGGAAAGCGCAGCATGACAAATTGGCCGGGTCTGGCATCTTTATATCTATGATTACACGTTAAACCGATTCGATAATATTCCGGCCCGACGCTTTGGTTCCACAAAACCTTAACTTTTTCTTGATACATATTATCCTTTTTGGGTGCCAGTTATTTGAGCCCTCGGGGAGTTTTTCTTCTAAATCCTTGAGCTTCAGCGGAATGGATGATCTTTTTTTAAAGCGGGTGCTGTTTGAGTGGCTTAGGGATCGTTAGAAAGAACAGGCGTATGCCGAAATCGCATCTTTAAAAGAAATTAAAGATTGTATGGCAAACCTATTGATTTTTCAAAGATTGATTCCTGTTCTTTCTTTACGAACCCTTGCCACGAGTTCACGCGGTTTAAAAAAAGATTATCCATGGAGCGACTATTTAGAAAAACTCCCCGACCCCTCAGTTATTTCAAAGGTCTCTATTTAAGGCCTATCAAGGCTGCAAACCTTCCGGTAGTCCCTTCTCCGCGAAAGGAAAAAAATCGGTTTGAATCACATTTTGTACACATCCGACTTAAATCCACATTTTCAAACAAAACGCCTGCTTCACAAAACTGGTCGCGGCTGATAGACCAGAAATCAAAATGATGGGTATCATTTTTGTATTTCCAAAACGCTTCCGGGATCTCTTTTTTGTAATTTACGAACTCCGCACAACATGGGCCCAGAGACGGACCAACTCCTGCAACAATATCACGAGCACGGCATCCGAAGCTATTTTCCATCACCTTCAATGTACAACCGATAATATTGTTTATGCTGCCACGCCACCCGGAATGAACATTTGCCACAACTTCCTGAACCGGATCATAAATTAATACAGATTGGCAGTCCGCCACTTGAATGACGAGAAATTTTCTGGGAATATCTGTCACTATTGCGTCCGCTTCAAATCTGTGTTCAGAATCAATATCAAATGTATCGATCTGACCACCCAAAATTTCCGAATGTTCACCTTTAAAACAATCTGCTGTATCAAACATCCGATAAAAATGATGTCCTTTTGAAAATACAACGATTCGAGTACCATGAACCTGATCTAAGAAAACAAGGTCTTTTTCATTGACACATCGAGAAATGATTGTTCTGTTTTCTAAAACAGTTTGGTCATTGTCTCCAACGCCGAAGCTAACATTCAGACTTCGAAAAGATCCTTTACTTTTTCCGTTCTTTCTTGTGAAAACTCCATGCAGGATACCGGACAGGCCTGCAAGTTTTGGAAACTCAAAAAAGGAAACGCCATTTTTCTGCTTTTCGATCATAACCAAGTCTCATTTGAACGATGCTTTTTATGAATTACTTTAATGCCAAAATTCGAAGATCCAAACAATATCTCGTCTTTTTAGAAAATAGGAGATAGGAATCAGAAAATAGATAACCGCAAATGGACGCAAATGAACATAAATGTTATTATTTTAATTTGTGTTTATTCGTGTTCATCCGTGGTTTCCCTTATCCTCTTTCCTATTTCCTCTTTCTGGCTTAAATGTTTTTCTCACCAGGACGGGGAATTCAAATTTAAAAAACTGCGCTTATTATTACCGCCCATAAAGTTTAAGAATCCGTTGTATAATTCGGGAGGTTGAAATGCCGGGAACAACTTCAATTCTAACCACATTACCTCCATATGATTTTACAACATCGGATCCAATGATCTTTGCTTCCTCCCAGTCGGCCCCTTTTATAAGAACATCCGGTTTTATGGTTTGTATAAGCGCTAACGGATCAGGCTCATCGAAAATCGTTATGTAATCCACACACACTAAACCCGCCAAAACCTCAGCCCTTTGATCCTGACTCACGATAGGCCTGTTATCGGGTTTTATCGATTTTACGGATGCATCGGAATTCAACCCCAAAACCAGTGCATCCCCTTTTGACCGGGCAGCAGCAAGATACCGCACATGGCCCACGTGCAGAATATCAAAGCATCCGTTCGTAAAAACAATTCGTTTTCCAGCTTTCCGCAAGCCTTCTATAGCTTTAACCAAATCTGATAATTTTAAAATTTTAGATCTCATATTTCTGCCAGATGAATTCTTACGTTAATCTTCAATCACATGGCCCTTGCCAGAGTAAGTACATCAACGCACGCGGCACCAGCTTTCATTAGAACCTTTGCACACTCATTTACAGTTGCGCCAGTTGTATAGACGTCATCCACAAGCAGTATTTTTTTTCCCTTAACTTTCGACGAATCACTCACGCCAAAGGCATTTTTAATGTTTTTCAAACGCTCTTTTCGCCCCAAACCTGTTTGGGGTTCTGTCCATCTTTTCCTTACAAGAATATCTCCGCCAACCGGGATAACCGGTAACGCTCCATTTAG
>PKTV01000023.1 GCA_002868985.1 Desulfobacteraceae bacterium
ATATCCGTGATGAAACACTCATGGCTCCGCTGATGCCCGCGTATTACGTTTCAGAACAGTTGACACACGAGTATCGAACGCGAATCGGGAGTTGGCTGCGCGACTATTTGATACGCCTGGCAAAGGACAATACTTCTCATGAGGCGCGACGCCGGCGCATGAATGCCGTCAACCCCAAATACGTGCTGCGAAACTACCTGGCCCAACTGGCCATCGACAAGGCTGAAAAGGGTGATTTTTCACTGGTGAACGAATTGCTGGAGGTCATGCGATATCCTTACGATGAACAACCAGACAAGGAAGAATTTGCGAAAAAACGACCGGATTGGGCCCGTCACCGGCCCGGCTGTTCGATGCTGTCTTGCAGCTCTTGATCCTAAGGGAATCTCGGCAAAATCATCAAAATGTCCATAGAATTGCGCGTTAAGCGCGCCATTCCTTACGTTTGATATTTATGGTTGATATCTGCGATTCTGTCCACTATCAAGTGCTTCAATTTTCTGTGATAACTTAATATCGTATTACCACAAAGCGATTTAGAGGTTTTGTGTTTAGAAAGTGAGTTAAAATGAAAAAGAAAATGCGCGTTATGAGTCAAAAACCATTCAACGCAGAAACCCCAAACCAATATCTTCGTTCATGGATCACAGCCAATAAAGTGTTTTTCGCTCGTAATCAGGGTCAAATACCTGAAAAACCAATTCCGTTATCTGACTGGTCGCTAACTATCGAAGGAGAAGTAAATAAACCTTTAGTTTTGAGCTTCGATGAGATCTATCGTATGCCCAAAGCAATTGTTTCCAACACGATTGAATGTTCCGGAAATAGCCGATCTTTATTTGAGAAAAAGGCCACTGGAAATCCATGGACAATCGGGGGAGTTGGTAATGCCGTCTGGGGAGGGGTTTGGCTCAGGGAGTTGCTCGATAGATCCGAACTAAAGGCTAACTCGCACCATGTAGCTTTTGAAGGTCTGGATAAACCGTTGGGCTCAGCTCAAATTAAATTTATTCGCAGCATTCCTTTAGAAAAAGCGCTGTCTTCATCACTTCTCGCCTATGAGATGAACGGTGAAGCCCTGCCTCTTAAGCATGGGTATCCTCTGCGAGCATTGGCCCTTGGTTGGACAGGGGCTAATTGTGTTAAGTGGTTACATAAAATTACCGTTTTGGACCGGCCGTTTGAAGGTTTTTATATGGATAAGGTTTACCGAAAATTTCAAAAGGGGCAGGACCCCAAGACCAGCGAAGTTGTAACAGGAATAAATTTAAAATCCATCATTACCCAGCCGGAGCAGTCTGAAAAACTTGGGGCAGGACTCGTTACGGTTTTGGGAGCAGCTTATGCCGGCGAGGCGAAGGTTGAGCGGGTTGTAATATCGGTGGATAATGGAAAGACATGGCATGCTGCAACATTTATTGGGCCTGACGAACCTTATGCTTGGCGGCAATGGCAATTCTTATGGTCCGTAAAAGAAAAAGGCGAATACACCCTTATGTCGCGGGCAACCGATACCCAAGGCAATCAGCAGCCGATGAATGCAGATTGGAATGTGCTAGGCTACGGAAATAACGGTGTACGTGAACATGCTGTTACGGTCCAAATTACCTTCTGAATTTTTCATGAAAATTGATAAGAATTTTTAAGATGATTTTTTTTCGGGACATCTTTCTCACTCAATCGCTTGAAACTTCTTCATGAATTTCCTGTCAATATAATTCTTGATGATAAAGGCGAGTCTTCCGCCGAATGTCAGCCACTTTTTTCGCAAAACCCCTTTTCCACCGCCCATATTAAATATCAACAGATAGTCGCCGCCCGGAGAAAAAACCTGAAACGGTTTTTCTTCCAGCGCAGCAAAAAGATTGTTGTATAAAACCGGATTTTGACGAACGGCATAGACTCCCACCTTATCCAGGGGTTGGTCCTGAAAATAAATACAATCGCCGCCGCCGAACATTTCTGGATAGGCGGTACTCTGTAAGTAGGCATTGACCAGCATCCCCCCATCCGGTCCGGTGGGGATGCCTGATCTTTCAAATATGGCATTTGGCTTAACGCCGATGGCCAGAAAGATCAAATCCAGATCGTACCGCTCTCCGGACTCCAAGTTGATGCCATCAGGATCAATTGTTTGAACGAATCCGTTTGTATAGATTTCTACACCATGACTTTTAAGGGATTTTTCAATCCGGGCTCTCACTCCCTCCGGATAATTGGCCATCATACGGCTGCCTGAAAAAATTTTTACACGGGGTTGATTTACGCCATACTCGGATGTCAATTGCCAGATATTCCCAGCAATCTCCACGGAAGAAGGTCCGCCCCCAATAATACCGATAGTGATCGATTTTTGTGAAGCCAGCTCCTTGATTCTGGCTTGAGCTTCCATGAGTTTCTCAATGGGTTTGACCGGGTAAATATTTTCGGTAACTTCCGAAAGGTTCAACCGAGGCACATAGCTGCCAGCGTTGAAGGAAACCACATCGTAACGAACGGTTTCTCCGGATTCCAATTCAATTAGTCTCTCATCGGGTCTGACACGAACAGCTTTCCCCAATAAAAAAACACAACCCTGTTTTTCCACCACATGTTTGGTGGCAAACCGGATATCGGATGGAGAATAGGTCCCTCCCAGCATACCGGGGCCCATTCCGGAATAATAATGGTGTTCGGAGGGGCCGATGACCGTTACCCGATAGCCTTTTCCTACAAATGCATTAATATTGACAAGAGTCACCATATGTGCATGACCACCGCCGACAAGTACCAGATGTTTTGCCATGGTATAATCCTTTTTAGCTTACAGTTGAGAGTTTTGCCCTTACAGCTTTACTTTATAAACTGTCCATCAATTTTGCCAGTTGCTCTAAATGCGCCCGCTCTTCCTCTGCAATTTTTTTCAGAGCAACTCGACTGCGTTCATCTGTGCTGCGATTCGCAACCCGGGTATAAAGATCCAGAGCTTGAGCTTCAATGGACATGGCAAGAGCGATAATGTCCGACGAAGTATTCCAATCCGGTTTGAATAACCTGATATACTCGTCAGTTGTAAGTCCTCCTTCCACGGCCTTTTCCACCCGTCCCGATTCAAAGGTGTCTCGGTCAATTTTTTTTCCGGTGATCTGAATGTATTCTTCTAATATGCGGTTCTGATGAAGCACTTCGATATCAGAAAGTTTTCGAAATAGGGATTTAACATCATCAACTGCCACTTTATCGATCATGGTAAGATAAAAGTCTTGCAAACCAGCCTCAAGAGAATAGGCAATGATAAGTGCCTCTTCAACAGATTCGTTGCCCGTGAGAAGATCCAGTCCCTGTTCTTCCGATCCGAAAGCCAGTGGATCATCCCAAGCCTTAATACCACCGGACATGTTGATGACCTGATCGAATCCTTTACCGGCAAGCATTTGCGAAGCCATCCGACTTCGTCCGCCTATAGCTCAGTAGGTCAACACCGGTTTGCTCGGATCAATTTCATCCAATCTTTTATCAAGCTCACTAATAGGGATCAATTTTGAACCTGGGATATGATTTTTTTCGTACTCACCGGGTTGACGAACATCCAAAAGGGTAAATTCATCCTGGGTTTTTCCGGACATAAATTCTTTGGCCTCTTCGGAATTCATGGACTGAACAGGAGTGAAAAACTGTTTCCAACGCATCATGTCCTCCTTGTCTATTTATGTCGATCTTTGAAAAAAATTGCGTCTAAGAGGAATCGGTCTTCTGAATAAAAAGTACCAAGCTATTATCTGAAATCGTGCAATATCTCGTGGGGAAAGTCAACAATCACATCCCCTTCAACCTTTTCAAGTGTTTCTCGGTCTTCAAATCTCCAGATAAAGTCGACTGCATGTATAACTCATTTTAGAATTTTTTCCATTATCTGATTAATTGATATGTTGCAGTATCTCCCACCTAATTTAGATATAGCGCGGACCTGAGATACCTGCAGAGACTGTCGAAAAACCCTAAATTTGTGATTTTGATGTTCATAACCAGTTGATTTCATTACATGCGAAATTGCTAAAATTGCCATTTTTGGACTTTTTCGACAGTCTCGCAATGACCTACAACTATCAAGTGCCTGTTTTTTCTGAGATACCGTAATACTATATCACAAGTCAGCTTTAAGTTGTGTTTATGGATAGAGACACTATCTTTGACAAATCCGATTTTTATAAGGTAGTCTCAATATATCAAAGTTCAGTGATATTTGGTATTCTGACAAGATATCTTTACTCGAGAGAGAGGTTGCATGGTGAACGAGATTTCGACGAAGCAGCTGGAAAAGGTAATTGACAGTGAATCGCACCGCATTTTTGACGTTCGCCCGGTCGATGCGTACAATGGTTGGACACTCAAAGGGGAGCGACGTGGCGGGCATATAAGAGGCGCAAAGGCCATACCTGTCAGTTGGACGGACGAAGAAAACTGGGATGAGATTGTAAGGAGCAAGGGCTTAATGCCGAACCACCAGATAGTAGTCTACGGTTACA
>PKTV01000350.1 GCA_002868985.1 Desulfobacteraceae bacterium
AATACCGATTGTTGGTAAAGAACCTTCCCAGCATTGTGTATAAAGGCTATCCTGACTGGTCTGTCGAGTTCTTTGATTCAAAAATTGAACAGATTACCGGATACAGTGCGGATCAATTTAATTCCAAAAAAATGAAATGGAAAGATGTTGTCATCCATGAAGATCTCGAAGCTGCCGGAGAGATTTTCATCACGGCGCTCAAAACAGACAAATCATATGTCAGAGAATACAGGATCGAATCAAAGCGAGGGGACATTCGTTGGATACAAGAAAGAGGACAGATCATTTGTAATGACCATAGAGAGATTGAATATGTCAGCGGCGTTTTTTTTGATATTACCAACAACAAAAAGGGGCAGGAGAAACTCAGAAAAAGTGAAGAGATGGCGAGAGCCCTTTTGAACGCAACCACCGATGCTGTGGTATTACTTGATCATGAGGGAATAATTCTCGATATCAATGACACTTACGCTCAAAGATTTCAAAAAACTCCGGATGAAATGCTCGGCTTGTGTATCTGGTATTTGTTCTCACACGAAGCCGCCGGTCTAAGAATGGTACATGTAAATAAGGTTTTCAAAACAGGCTTGCCGGTACGAGTCGTCGATGAGCGGCATGGGATTTGGCATGATACGATAATTTATCCTGTTGCTGATTCCGGGGGAGAAGTAAACCGTGTTGCTGTTTTTGCTCGTGATATCACGGATCGAAAACTGGCCGAAGAACATATCCACACCCTCTCCCAACAGCTTATAAAAACCCGGGAGTTAGAACGTCATCGGATTGCCCGGGATCTGCACGATAATGTGGCTCAAGAGCTTTCCTTGTTAAAAATAAGCTGGGAAACTCTTTTTGATAACCACCCGTTGATACCGGATGAAATTAGACAAAAGACTTCAAAACTGTCAAAAATTCTTAAAAGATCCATATCGGCGGTTCGGGATATGGCGTATGATTTACACCCTCCGGGACTAGATCAGCTCGGGCTTGTTCACACCATATATCAATATTGCGAAGAGTTTGCTGAGAAGAATGAAATAGACGTCGACTTTTTTGCTGCAGGTATGGATGATTTAAAAATCTCTTCGAACACCGAAATCAACCTGTACCGCTTGATTCAGGAGGCGATCTGGAACATTAAAAAGCATGCTGAAGCAGCCAAAGTCACCGTTAAGCTGGTTGCATCTTTTCCCAACATTATCCTTCGCATAGAGGACGATGGACAAGGATTTAATGTCAGGGAACGGTTGGCTGCGGCTTCAAAAGAGAAGCGGATGGGACTCCGAAGTATGGAGGAAAGGGTCAGCCTGCTCAACGGAAAAATGAGGATTCAATCACGCCCAAAAGAAGGCACAAAAGTCTTTATCGAGGTTCCATATAAGGAGAAAAAACGTGGCTGAACAGATAAGTATCATCATCATTGATGACCACCCGCTTTTCAGGGAAGGACTCAAATCGATTATCGGCCGCGATGCCCGGTTCAAGGTGGTCGGAGAGGCAGGAAGTGGTCATGAAGGACTCGAGATGGCCAAAAGGCTTAAGCCGGATCTGGTGGTTGTAGATATATCCCTGCCGGATCAAAGCGGCATCCAACTCACCCGTGATTTACGGGAACTTTTATCGGAAACAAAAATCCTAGTTGTCAGCATGCATTCAAAAATTGATTATATTGCAGAGGCATTTCAAGCCGGAGCAACAGGTTATGTGGTCAAGGAATCTGCCTCCGAGAGGCTTCTTCAGGGACTCAAATCTGTTGTAAAGGGAGATTATTATCTGGATAGCTCTGTTTCCCACGCTGTTGTTGAAAACCTTATGAAATCTCCCTTAAAAGCAGCAAAGATTACGGATGCCGATTACGCCACCTTGACACCCCGAGAACAAGAAATCATGCGCTTTCTGGCAGAGGGGCTTTCCAGTAAAGCGGTTGCTGAAAAGCTTTTCATCAGCCCGAAGACGGTTGAGAACCACCGCGCTAATATTATGAACAAGCTCGGCCTTCACAGCACCATCGAGTTGGTTCGATATGCCGCAAAGCTTGGCCTGATCGACGTGGATCTCTGGAAAGACTGAACCATTCACTTTTTCCCCGTAATATTCGGGATAACTTCCCGACCCATGGGATTTCCCCCTATCAAAATAAACCTTCCCCTCTATGGACAAGAGCGATTGCAACTTGTTAGTAATAAATCGAAAATTGTCTTGGATGTTCTTTGAATAACATTCGATAAAAGGGGGGAACATGATCTCTTCTCCATGTAAAAACTGCTCCAAGAGGAATCTGCCGAAAGAGAAGTGCGTCAAAGAGTGCAAGCTGCTGCAATCCATACAGGATATGGAATTGACTTCTGAAAAGCTAAATGATGGAAGTAGTGTAGACTATACCGAGGAGTATAGTTACAACTTTCCTATGAGGCTTTCAATGGGCTCTTTTTGAAAATCCATGTTTTTTCGCTGTACAGAGAAATTGCAAGGCACAAAACCAACATGATATGTGTTGGAAAAAGCAATAAAAATACTTAAAGTGGCGGTGACCACCCACAAGGAATCAAAAAGATATCGATGGCTGCATCCAAACATATCGGCGACCGTTCTGAAAAAAAGAGCTTTCTCAATATCGCAACTCTGATTCGAAGCATTCAGCGAGCCGAAGGTAATATGGATTGTTTTCAGATGGGAATGATAGATTGTGATCAGGTGGACTGCAAATGGCGCGCTTTTTGTCTGGAAGTGTATCCGGCCTTTAACAATAATGAAACCTGATTTGCTGCTGTCAAGAGAGATGTCATACAGGGAGTTTCACCCCGCATTCCTCACCACCTGTCTGGTGGTGCTCAGTCTCTGCCGGTTAAGAGGTCTTAACCTTTTACGCCAAAAATTTTTGGCAGTGAAATCAGGCGCGTTTTCACTGTAAATAAAGTAATATGCCGGCAGAGGCTCATTTTTTCCCTTTCCTTACGTTTATTATCCCCTTTAAAAAGTTTTTCCGCCTAGTTGATATAATTCATAGCGTATATTATATAGTGCTTGATTGAAAACCCTGCTTTTTGGTTAATCATTCAACCATTAATAAGAGGACCAAATGTTCTTGATTGCCGGCGTTACGCCGAAATTAAAAGTTCTTGACAGCACCCCCAAACCATGTCCGGTATGCGGTCTTCACCAGGCCTACTACAAACGGGTGGATCATTATTTTAATCTATTTTTCATTCCGATTTTAAGAGTTAAAAAAGGCGAGCCGTTTTTTATGTGTGAAAGATGTGAAAGAACGGTACATGAATTCAAAAAAGAACATAGCAGTGCCTGGCCGGATATTCAAGAGACAACGTGTCATCATTGCGGGAAAAAATTAGAGAAAATCTTTGAATACTGCCCTTACTGTGGCACGCGTATTTCTAAATGAATCATCACATTCAAAATGTAACTGACAATAAAGTTGAACGTCATGTCGTTTTAGTGGAACCGCAAGTGCCCTGGAATACCGGTAACATCGGTCGCACCTGCCTGGGCACCGGCGCATTTCTTCATTTGATAAAGCCCCTGGGTTTTTCTCTTGGAAATCGTGAACTTAAAAGAGCAGGTCTCGATTACTGGCACAACGTCAAACTTTCGGTCTGGGATGATTTTAAGAGTTTTCACCATGAGATGGCACCTGGAAAAAAAGAAGTTGCAGTGTTTACGAAAAACGGGTCCACTCCCTTTTGGTCCATGCCTTTTAAAAAAAGACTTTTTCTCATTTTCGGATCAGAAACCAAGGGACTTCCGGAAGAAATGATATTCGAATATAAACACGCCACCTACCATATCCCTATTACATCAGAGATTCGGTGTTTGAACCTATCCACAACAGTTGGGATAGCGCTTTATGAAAGCTTGCGCCGATAGCCCGCCGAATAATTGTAAATGAGCACTAACTAAAAAAATAGGGCGCGGAATGTATTCCGCACCCTATTGATCAAAATAATTCGTCCGTAAAATATACGGTTTAGAACAGTCCGGTAACCTTGCCGGTTTCCACATCCACATCTACTCTGCGGTATGCGGGATCGGAACTGGTTCCAGGCATCAGGCTGATGGCGCCGCAACAGGGGCACAGGAATTTGGCGCCGGAGAAGATCAGCACGTCTTGGATGGGCAGGGTCCATCCCTTGGGCGTACCCTTGACCGCCGGGTCATGGGTCAGCGAGAGATGGGTCTTGACCATCATGGTGGTGTAGTCGTCGTACTGGGAATCAGCTTCGAGCATCTTGGCCTTGGCTTCGGCTGCAGGTGTCCAGGCCACACCATCGGCACCGTAGACGTTCTTGGCAATGAGCTCTACCCGGTCACGCAGTTTTGTTTCCAGGGGATAGAGGAACTCAAATTTCGGTTCATCTTTACAGGCTTCAATAACCGCATCGGCAAATTCCAGGGCACCGTCGCCGCCATCGGCCCAGTGGGTAGACACCGCACAGCGCGCGCCGGCTTCTTCGGCATACTTGCG
>PKTV01000511.1 GCA_002868985.1 Desulfobacteraceae bacterium
AAAATCGACTATCTGGCCAAAAACAAGAGCCACGGCCTGTTCGGCGGCGAACGGCGACAGGTTCAAGTTCGGTTTGATCCGATTCGGCTGGCGGCTTACGGCCTTGACCTTGAAGGGGTTGCCATGTCCGTCACCGCTGCAAACCAGGAATCTGAAACCGGCACCTATCCTTCCATCAACGGCCAGGTATTGGTTCACACGGGCGGCTTTTTAAAAACGATAGAGGATGTCAAAAGTGTAGTCGCAGGGGTGCGCAACGGTAAACCCGTTTATCTTCGGGATGTTGCAGACGTCATTGACGGCCCGGAAGAACCGAATCAGTATGTTTTTTTCGGTACCGGTCCGGCCGCTGTAGAAAAAAACACCGCCGACCATATGCCCCCAAAAGGGGTTTTCCCTGCCGTCACCCTCACCGTTTCCAAACGAAAAGGGGCCAATGCCGTCACTGTATCCCATCGCGTGCTGGAACGAATTCACCGTGCAACGGGCAGCGTCATCCCTGACAATATTCATGTCTCCGTCACCCGAAACTATGGGGACACGGCCAAAGAAAAATCGAATGAATTGCTCTTTCACATGATGATCGCCATTGTTTCCGTCACGATTTTGATATGGTTTGTCTTGGGACACCGTGAATCCGGCGTCGTTGCCATTGCCATTCCCGTGACACTCGCTCTGACCATGGCAGTTTTTTTTCTGTACGGGTATACCTTGAACCGGATCACCCTTTTTGCACTGATATTTTCCATCGGAATCCTTGTGGATGACGCCATCGTGATCGTAGAGAATATCGTTCGTCACTTCCGGCTTCCGCAAAATCAAGAGCGTTCCAGGGTCACGGTGGCCGTCGAAGCAGTGGACGAAGTCGGTAATCCCACCATTTTAGCAACATTAGCCGTCATCAGCGCTATTTTACCAATGGCATTTGTCGGCGGACTCATGGGGCCTTACATGAGACCCATTCCGGTGGGAGCATCCGCCGCTATGATCTTTTCATTGATTGTCGCGTTTATTGTTACGCCATGGGCTTCCATGCGATTGATAAAGCACAAACCAACAGCGACAGCCGGTGAACACGGGGAAGAAGACTGGAGCACACGGCTTTATCGACGAATAATGACTCCTTTGATTGAAAATCGATTCTGGCGATGGATTTTTCTGATCAGCGTCATTGTTCTTCTCCTGATTTCATGCGCTATGGTGGGTGTCGGATGGGTTCGGGTCAAAATGCTCCCATTTGACAACAAAAGTGAATTTCAGGTTATTCTCGACATGCCGGAGAGCGCCACATTGGAAGAAACATCAGCTGCTGTTATGGAAATGGGGGATTATCTCAAAACCGTTAATGAAGTCACCGATTATCAGCTCTATGTGGGCACCTCGGCGCCGTTTAACTTTAACGGCCTGGTGCGGCATTATTATCTGAGAAGCAGTGCTCACCAAGCAGACATTCAAGTGAATCTGGCAGAGAAAGGACATCGAAAAAATCAGAGTCATGATATCGCCAAACGCGTCCGTCCCGCGTTAAAATCCATAGCCGACCGTTACCATGCAAGGGTTAAGATGGCTGAAGTCCCGCCCGGTCCACCGGTTTTATCCACTTTGGTGGCTGAAATCTACGGCCCTGATTACCATCGCCAAAAGCAAATTGCTGCCGACATCATGAACATTTTTAAAGAAACGCCCGGTGTGGTCGATGTGGACTGGTACATGGAAGAAACCCAACCCCGCTATAAAATTGAGGTTGACAGCGAGAAAGCCGCCCTTCACGGGATCAGTGTGGCCCGGATTAACCGTACCCTCGAGATGGCACTTAAAGGACAACAGGCGGGGCTGCTTCATCAGCCCAGGGAAAAAGAAGATGTGCCCATACTGATGCGCCTTCCGTTATCCGCCCGTGCCGGAATTCAGCGTCTTAAACTGCTGAAACTTGCTTCAGCCGACGGTGGCCTGGTACCGATCTCTACACTGATCAACGTCCTTAACATCCCCGTGGATCAGAGTATTTATCATAAAAATCTCATGCCGGTGGTATATGTTATCGGGGATGTGGCCGGTGTCAAGGAAAGCCCCGTATATGCCATCTTGGAAATGAAAAAAAAGATCGACGCCATCCAACTGCCCGAAGGATACCAAATTACCCAACATACCGCTAATATTCCTTCCAGCGACCGGAAATATGAAATGAAATGGGACGGTGAATGGCACATCACCTACGAAGTTTTCCGGGATCTTGGAATTGCATTTGCTGTGGTCCTGGTATTGATATTTGTACTGGTTGTGGGATGGTTCCAATCTTTCAGTACACCGCTGGTCATTATGGTTGCCATCCCTTTTTCTCTGATTGGCATCCTGCCTGCGCATTGGGCTCTTGGCGCTTTTTTTTCAGCGACCTCCATGATCGGATTTATCGCAGGTGCCGGAATTGTGGTAAGAAACTCCATCATCCTGGTCGATTTTATAGAATTGCGTTTGAAAGAAGGAATGCCCCTTGATCTTGCCGTCATTGATGCCGGCGCCGTGCGCTTTCGGCCCATGATGTTGACCGCCGCTGCCGTGGTGGTCGGTGCTTCGGTCATTCTGTTCGATCCCATTTTTCAGGGCCTTGCCATATCCCTTATGGCAGGAGAGGTTGCCTCCCTCTTTTTTTCAAGAATGACGGTTCCGATTCTTTATTTTCTCGATAAGCGGTGGGAGTTCGCTCATGGGCACTTAACACCATCGGAAAAAAAATGGGCTGAGTAAAGAATCCCCCGCAATGCGGGACAGGCTGGCCCATTGAAAATCCCGCCGCGCGCGGAAGGACCAGACTTTGGTTTGCCCATGAAAGGGACTGTTTTACTTAAAGCCGTACAAGTTAAAAGTGTCTAAAGTTATGGTGCCGCTTCGTCCCGATGTTTTCATATAATTGACATAACGCCTTAACTTTAGATCACTTTTAACTCTTCTCCGCTGATGCACTGTGGCGAATTGGTTCACTTCAAACCCTTGCAGCGATTCTCTAAGCAGGGCCGAAAAATTCTAAGCGGGCTCAAAGGACTATGTTTTTCAAGGCAAAATAAAGAACCATTTAAGAACTTATAGAGCATTTGCCATTCTTTTTCACTTGTGATATTGGGGATTCAGCATAAAAATTCATTCATATCCAGCTGAGCCTTTTCGTTAGAAGGGTGTTAACGTGTATTTGACACGCCAAAAGTCACAACTCCAATGATCAAAACCATCCATATTAAAAAAATTTGCTGTTTTATGCTGAGCATCGTCTTAATCATCGGCACCCAAAAAGCAATTGCCGATAGTTTCAGCTATAGTAATAACAAAACCGTGGTGGGATCCATGAAACACCACATTGTGGCACCCAAAGAGACCCTCTTGGACATTGTGCGCAATTTCGGCTTGGGTTATAATGAGCTCTCGCTCCTTTACCCAAAAATGGATCCATGGATACCCAGCCCCGGACAAAATCTTGTCATACCAACCCAATGGATCTTACCGTCTACTAAATTGTACGGGCTGGTTATCAATCTGCCGGAATTGAGACTCTATCATTTTAATCCGAAAACCGGGATGGTTACAACATATCCGGTGGGAATTGGAGATATCGGATGGGAAACCCCCGTGGCTGTGGGTCACGTCATTCACCGAAAGGTCGACCCCACATGGTTGATCCCAGAGTCCCTGAGAGCGAAATACGGTGCCGTTACGATTCCTCCCGGGCCGAACAATCCCTTAGGAAAATACTGGATAGGCCTATCGCTGACCGGATACGGTATTCACGGCACAAATTCTCCTTGGGGTATCGGAAAACTGGTCAGTCACGGATGCATCCGCCTGTATCCGGAACATATTGCTTTGCTTTTTGAAAAGGTTTATGTAAACACGCCTGTTGAAATCGTTTATGAAACCGTCAAAATAGGAATCCAGGATCAAAATATATTCATGGAGGTTCATCCGGATATTTACCACAAAATTCCCGATATGCAAGAACAGGCCTTGCGTCGATTACATGAGCTAGATATTTTGAGTAGTATTTCGGTTTCATTGGTCAAAGATACGCTTGAGAAACAAAGCGGACTTCCGGTTCGTGTGGGTTTTCTTACGAAAGGAGGTGATGATACGCTCGCTGTTAAGGCGTCAGATTAATGATGACATTCGTTTTTTTGAAAAAAACACTAAATTGGGAGGAGGCAATTCAATGAAGATACGTAGAAACGTAATTTTGGTGATGGGTCTGTTTTTATCGTTAGCGCTGGCTTTTACACTCATGAGCTGTGCAACCACCGATCAAATGACAAAGCTGGAGAAACAAGTTCAACAGGCCAGCCAAGATGCCAAGGACGCCAAAGCATTGGCCCAAGATAGCTCTCAGCAGGCCAAACAAGCAGATGCGGCCGCTGTACGTGCTGAAAATGCAGCGGACGCTGCTGCTGCCTCGGCACAAAAGGCTGAAGATATGGCCAACAAAGAAGAAGCGAT